>DEKQ01000038.1:12403-18182 GCA_002353975.1 Prevotellaceae bacterium UBA2718 | reverse complement strand
CCCCAATAAGAACGCTCAGTATCTTCTATACCGTTGTCTTTCCAGCGGCCTAAGGTGCCATCCCATGTACCGGCATATTTAGGATTTGGCTCCTCGCCGGCAGTGGTTCCCCAGTCGCTTTCGGTAGCAGCAATACTGCCTTCCATTGGCAATAGCAGGTCCATGAATTGCCCTCCAGCTGTTAACTCGGAACTCTGTTTAGGCATAGCATCAGCAAATACAAGTGCTCCGGCCTTCTCTAACCACAACTGTTGCATCTTGTAATGGCCTGCAGGTGAAGGGTGTATGCCGTCCCATATCCAGTAGGCAGTGTTGGGCTGGTTGCTTGTAAGCGTTGCGAACAGCTCGTCGTAGGGGATGAGAGTGCATCCCATATCGGTGGCGATAGCCCTTACGCGGGTGGCCAGTTGCGCTACCATCGTCTTGCGTGTCTCATAGTCAGAGGCTCGGCTGCCCACGAATGGGGTGCCCAGTGCAATCTGAACGAGTGGATTGTCCGCCTTTACTCTATTGATAAGTGTGCGGTATTGGGCTTCCCAGGCATCATAATCGAAGGCTGTTGACTTGTCACCCTTCACCCATTGGTCAACCTCGTTGGTGCCGATGAGTATGGATAGCACGTCAGGACTATTTGCTATAACATCCGTCTCCCAACGGTTGGCAAGGTTTGCGAGCGTGTTGCCGGATATACCACGGTTAATAACCTCATAGTTTGCCTCCGGATAGATGGTCTGATACCAGGCACCGCAGAGCATTGCATAGCCGTGACCCATGATATGATCAAGAGCTGTCAGGTCTCTTTGGTTGGTATTCAGTGCCGAGCCGCCTGCCAGTCCCCATCCCGCATCGGTGATAGAGTCGCCGATATACAGTATGCGACGCTTGCCTTTGCTGTTCTGTGTCTTTGCAGGGCCGATGGTCATTGGCGCTGTATTGCCGATGACATATGCATCTGCAACGCTGACCCATTTCTTGAACATCTCATATTGGCCTGCCGCTGTGGGCAGAGTGCCGTCCCAGAAGAAGTAACCTGCAGATGGTTCTGCCTCTGCTATATCGTCGAAAGGAACGTAAACGGCACTGAATTCCGTTGCCAAAGCCTGCACTTTAGTAGCCAATTGTGTTAGCAATGCTTTGCGTTGTTCGTAGTTGCTGGCATTTGCTCCGCAGAAAGGAGCGCACAACACCAGCTTTACATTGGCGTTGGCAGTGCGTGCAGCAGTCAGCATTGTGCGGTATTTGGCTGTCCATCCTTCTACGTCGAAGTCGCCATTCGCGCTTGTACCTATATAATTATCAATATCCTGACTGCCAATAAGCACTGATATAACGTCTGGATTCTGGCTCAGGATGTCGTCTTGCCAGCGTGCAGAGAGGCCATCGAGGGTGTTGCCCACGATGCCGCGGTTCTGGATGTTGATACCCAGGGTGGGGTACTGGCTCTGATACCATGCTCCGCACAGGAACACATAGCCGTCGCCTAAGTGGTGGTTCAGGTCACCGAGGTTACGTGCACTCGCTGCTGTTGCTGCGCCCTTACTGCGTCCCCAGGCTCCATCGGTAATGCCATCGCCGGCAAATACCACCTTTACATCTGCGCTGACGTGTGTAAGAACAGCCAGAAGCAGAATAAGTGTCATAATTAGTTTCTTCATCGCTTTGTTGGTTTAAGTTTTAGAATTTGAGTGCAAAAGTATTGAGAAACCGCGCTATATTTATGACAGAAATGTTGTTTTTTACAATAATTTTGTTCGCTTATTCAAAAATAATGTCTATATTTGCAGCATGAAGAGATGCATTTTGGTTGCCTTAGGTCTGTTTTGGACTGTTCTTTTCTGCGCTGGCCGCCATTACGATTTGACAGTCCGCAGGATTTCAACTGCCGACGGACTGCCCACGAATACCGTCAATCGCGTGTGGCAGGACGGCACAGGCTACGTCTGGATAGAGACAACCAACGGTCTTTCGCGCTATGATGGCTATCGCATGACGCAGGCCGATGACAGCGTGCGCCACGTCAGCACCCGTTCGGATGTGTTGAAGACACGCGATGCTGAGTGGTTCAGGACAGGTAATGGCAGGCTGGAGCGCAGGGACAGAAGCGGAAACAGGCAGTCGTGGCAACTGATAGCACCAGAGGTGATAGCCTATACAAACAACGATCATTTCCACGTGGCCGATGTAGATGCGCGGACCGAGGCTGTCTCCACCTATGGCAATGGTCTCTATCTGTATGACAAACCAACAGGAGAGCTGACGCACATAGCCGATGGAATGGGCAATTTCTCTTACCTGACATATCTCTTTGTGGACAGGACGGGCTGTATATGGCTTGCTGCCGACAATCTGGGCGTCGTGTGTGTAAGGATGAATACTCTGAGCTCCCGTTGGCAGCCCTTGGTTGACAATACTCCAATACATGACAGAAACCACATAAGGAGTATTACTCCGATGGGCGGAAAGCGTCTGCTCATAGGTAATCAGACGGGTGAACTCTACGAGTATGACACCCAGAACCACAGTGTCACCTTTACCGGTAGTGCTCCGCGCAGGGTCTATTCGGCGCTGATGGACCGGCAAGGACGTCTGTGGTTAGGAACCAGAGGCGGCGGTCTGTGGCTTGATGGCCGACAGATAGACGGCCTGCCATCCCCTAATATATATAAGGTGTGTGAGGACAAAAAAGGAAATATATGGGTAGCGATGCTGCAAGGGGGCGTGTCGAGGATAGGTAACGGCAGCATAAGTACCATATTGCGGGGTAAGGACTGCCATGACATTGTGCAGGATGGGGACGGACGATGGTGGGTGGCAGCAGAGGATTCCATCTATGCCTTTGATGCTAAAGGCGGCTGGAAGAAGCCTCACGGCGTGCAGGCGGGCTTCTATGTTTGCCTTTTTAGGGACAAGAGTGGTGGAGCGTGGGCTGGAAGCATAGGCAAAGGCCTCCAGAAGTTCAGGTTTGCTGGTGACGGTAAGATAGCGACGAAAAGATACACTGTGAGTGATGGAATGCCCAATAATAACGTGTATTGCATAGTGGAAGACAGGAAAGGAAATATATGGGCAGGTACCGAGGACGGTATAGTGTCTCTTAATCCCAAGTCCGGCGACATGCGCAGTCATAGGTTTTCCGTCAGTCTGCTCAGCAATGTCTTCAATGAAAGAGCCGCTGTGTGTCTGCCTGATGGGCATCTGATATTCGGTACGCATGATGGAATCGTAGAAATAGATCCGGAATCGCATCCTCAGAATACTGTCCGGCCACATACTGTTATCACAGCACTTGTGGTAAATGGCGTTGATTGGCCGTTGGAGAAGGCGGAACTTGCTTACAACGAACGCAACCTGACATTCTGTTTCTCCAATTTTCAGTACTCCTCTCTCTCCAGCGTGCTCTACCAATGTTGCCTCGATGGAGTCGATGCAGAATGGTGTGAGCCCACTAAAGAGCACACGGCAGTATATAAAAACCTTGCACCGGGGCGATACACCTTCCGCGTGCGCTCCAACAACGGCATGGGACAGTGGGGAGAAGAGACGGTATATGAGTTCACTATCCGGCAGCCTTGGTGGAACACGTGGTGGGCATGGACACTCTATGCAGCGGCATTCATCGTTGCCTTCATTGCGGTTTGGCGCATCGTTCACCTCAGAAGACAGATTGACCTGGGGCGCAGGGTGGCCGCATTCCAGAAGGATTTCTATGACCGCATAGAGCAAGAATTGCGCAATCCGGTCAATGTGCTGCTGGGTGCATCGGAGAATGTTAAGGTCAGCGGAGCATCCAAGACGACTGTCCGGAGCCTGAGACGAGGCTCAAAACGTATGCTCGGGCTGATGGACATGATACGCCAGTTCCATAGGCTGAGCGATATTGAGATGCAGATAAAGGCTGAAACAGACTCAATGAATGAAGAGACCGAACAGCGTTTCAGGAATATAGTGTCGGCCATTCATGCTGAGGAAGCAGAGTATCGCGAGATGGCAGCACCGCCCATAAACAATATAACGCTGCTCATCATAGAAGAGGATGAGGACAACCTCACTCACCTTACGGACACCCTCAACCCGTATTTCCGTATCATCGGTGACGGACGGTTGGAAGATTGTGAGGAACTGGTGGCCAGACATCAGCCTTCTCTGGTGATAATCGACATATCGGAGAACGAGAGAAAGGGCTGTGACATAACGCATCGCCTGCATGAAGCCTTCCCATCCATGCCAGTCATCCACCTCTCCTCGTATAGCGATGATGCCCGACACCTGCGCAGCCTGCGCTCTGGCGCTACGGACTATATAGTGAAGCCCTTCAGCGGAAAAGTGCTGACAGAGCGTGTAAGGAAAGCCTTGGAGCCTCCCTACGCAGAACCCCACGGCACGGCGTCAGCGGAAAATGTACTCACAGACGTAAGGGACAAACGATTCCTTGACCTCATGGATGCAACTCTCAATGCCCATGTAGGGGATGAGAACTTCTCTGTCGAGCAATGGGCAGCGCTACTGAATCTTGGGCGTACACAGTTTTATAAGAAAGTGAAGGAGCTGACGGGACTGACTCCTGTGCAGCACTTGCAGGCAGCGCGTCTGGATTACGCCGCCCGCTTGCTGCGCAATACACCTGCCACCATCGAGGAGGTCATGCTAAGCTGCGGATATCGTAACGCAACGCATTTCTATAATTCATTCAAAAAGAAGTTTGGAATGTCACCCAATGCGTACCGCAATGCAACGCTGGTTGACACCGAAAAATAGGACACCGCGCAACGCACTCACATTCAGGGCGTTGCAATAGCAGGTCTTTTAGGCTCTGATAGTAGGTCTTTTAGGCGGTAATGGTAGGTCTTTTACCGAGTAATAGCAGGTCTTTCACCGTGTAAAAGACCTGCTATCAGAACGCCCCCTGATAATCAGCACGTTACGACGGTGTTTCCGCCCAGTGCCGATTGTTCCATTTTTCCGGATACACTCTTGCTTAGGTTGCGAAAGATTATTGTGTGTTTTCTTGCACATCTCAAGACTTAATCGTACCTTTGGCTGCGCCGAAGGTACTCCGTCTTGGACGTACAGAAAAAAATGCAAGCCGTTTTTCTTGCACATTTCAAGACTTAATCGTACCTTTGCGCATATAATCATAAAAATGATGAAAACTATGGATGCAATTATCAGCAGAACACCAGGACGGGTGACTGTCAGCATGAGCACACGCCGCTGGAACAGGATGCTTCAACTGGAAGAGGCCTACAAACTCGGACGCATCATTAAGCGTAGTATGAATCAGGTGGATAAGGAGCCAAGCATGACTCCTGAAGAGGCTATAGAACAATTACGTGCGCTATGAGGGTCCGGATGTCAGAAGACTTTCGTACAGCCTACAAGCGGCTGAAGAAGCGACACAAGTCGCTGCAACAAGACTTCGAACGGCTATTGGCCTCTCTGTTGCAGAATCCTATGCAGGGCGTAGAACTTGATGAGGGTGTCCGAAAGGTGCGGTTGGCCATAACATCAAAAGGCCGTGGTAAGAGTGGCGGAGCACGGGTCATTATCCGTGTGCGTATCGTGAGTGACGAACTGCAGCTGCTCTACATCTACGACAAGGCCGACTTCGAAAATGTGAGCGACACCTTCTTGCGCGATGTAATGAAGCGCATGGAGTAGGCGCAAAGCATCTGAAAGAAGGTACTTCGCCTTGGATACATAAGAAAAATGCAAGCATTTTTTCTTGTGTATCTCAAGACTTAATCGTACCTTTGCAGCACACAAGTAGGAGGCGACGTGT
>DEKQ01000038.1:0-12358 GCA_002353975.1 Prevotellaceae bacterium UBA2718 | reverse complement strand
TCCTATTGCAAAACGGTGAAATAACCGTTAGTTAAACAGAAGGATGATTTCGCTAAACATTAAACTAACCTATAGTCTTATGACACAACTGAAGAAGATTGTTATGTCGGCGGCGGCATCGCTGCTGCTGGCTTTGCCTTGTGCGGCTCAGGAGCTGCTGCCTTTCCAGAACCCGGCCCTCAGTGCTGAGGAACGTGCCAATGACCTCATCAGCCGCCTGACGCTGAAGGAGAAGGCGAAGCTGATGATAGACGAGTCGGAGGCCCTGCCCCGCCTTGGGCTGAAGCGCTTCCCCTGGTGGAGCGAGGCGCTGCACGGCATAGGGCGCAACGGATTCACCACCGTCTTTCCCATCACGATGGCTATGGCGGCATCGTTTGACGATGACATGGTATATCGCTGCTTTGACGCTGCCAGCGACGAGGCGCGTGTGAAGAATGAGCAGGCCAAGCGCGTGGGCGACATACGCCGCTATCAGGGTCTGTCGTTCTGGACTCCCAACATCAATATCTTCCGTGACCCGCGCTGGGGCCGCGGCCAGGAGACCTACGGCGAGGACCCATACCTGACGGAACGCATGGGCCTGGCGGTGGTCAACGGCCTGCAGGGCATGAAGAACGGCAAGCCTACCGATGCCCGCGGATACTACAAGCTGCTGGCCTGCGCCAAGCACTTTGCCGTGCACAGCGGTCCGGAGTGGAACCGCCACACGTTCAACGTGGAGGACCTGCCCGAGCGCGACCTGTGGGAGACCTACCTGCCCGCCTTCAAGAGCCTGGTGCAGAAGGGCAATGTGGCCGAGGTGATGTGTGCCTACCAGCGCATTGACTCCATGCCATGCTGCGGACAGACGCGATACCTGCACCAGATACTGCGCAACGAGTGGGGCTTCAAGGGCCTCGTGGTGAGCGACTGCGGTGCCATACGCGACTTCCACACCACCCACATGTTCACCAAGACGTCGGAAGAGAGCATCGGCAAGGCCATCCTCGCCGGTACCGACAACAACTGCGGCTCCGTGTATAAGAACATCCCAAAGGCCGTCAGGCTGGGCCAGGTGAAGGAGAGCGACATTGACGTATCGCTGAAGCGCCTCATCATTGGGCGCATCCTGCTGGGCGAGATGGACCCCGACAGCCTCGTGGCATGGACCCGGATACCGGAGAGCGTGCTCTGCTCAAGGGAGCATAACGACCTGGCCTACCGCATGGCGCTGGAGTCTATGGTGCTGTTGCAGAACAACCCCCTCCCATCCTCTCCCAAGGGGGAGGCGATACTGCCGTTGCAAAAGAGCGGACAGAACATCGTCGTCATGGGTCCCAATGCCAATGACAGCGTGATGCAGTGGGGCAACTATAGCGGCTATCCCACTGCCACCGTCACCGTGCTGGAGGGCATCAGGCGGATAGCACCGCAGGCAAAGTACGTCAGCGGAGCCGGACTGGTGAATAATAAGGTGCCCGTGTCACACTTCGCAGAGATATTCTCTGACGGTCAGCAGGGCATGACGGCGGAATACTATAACAACCCCGCGCTGGAGGGCGAGCCCGTGGCCAAGGCGCGTTTCACCTCTTCCATAGTGCAGAACAACGGCGGCAACACCGTCTTTGCCCCCGGTGTGGAGCTTGAGAACTTCTCAGCCCGCTACAAGGGCACCTTCCGTCCGCAGGCCGACGGCACGGTGCACGTTGGTGCTGAGGCTGACGACGGCCTGCGCATCATTATCAACGGCGACACCGTGGTCAACCGCTTCGCCGCTTCTCACGGTGTGCAGAAGCGTGGCAAGGACCTCACGGTGAAGGTCGGCGAGACGTATGACATACAGGTAGATTACCTGCAACTGAGCGGCATGGCCCACATGCAGTTTGACATCACCCACCAGACGGAGCTCACGGAGCAGTCGCTGCTGCAGCAGACCGCCGGAGCCGACGTGGTAATCTTCTGCGGCGGCATATCGCCAAGCCTGGAGGGCGAGGAGATGAAGGTGGATGCCAAGGGCTTCAAGGGCGGCGACCGCACCGACATAGAGCTGCCCGACGCACAGCGCTCACTGCTCAAGGCGCTGCATGACAGCGGCAAGAAGGTTGTCTTCGTCAACTTCTCAGGCTCTGCAGTGGGTCTGGTGCCCGAGACGGAGACCTGCGATGCCATCTTGCAGGCATGGTATCCCGGCGAGCGCGGCGGCGATGCAGTGGCTGATGTGCTCTTCGGCAACTACAATCCATCGGGCAAACTGCCCATCACGTTCTATCGCAGCGTGAATGACCTGCCTGACTTCCTCGACTATACCATGACCGGACAGAGCGCCGACGGCAAGAGCCGCGGACGCACATACCGCTACTTCACCGGCACACCGCTGTGGCCGTTCGGCTACGGTCTGAGCTACACCACCTTTGCCAAGAGCCCTGCCAAGGTGAAGAAAGACAAGGCGGGCTGCACCGTGACCCTCAGCGTCACCAACAGCGGCAAGCGCGCCGGCACTGAGACGGTGATGGCTTACCTCACCTGTCCTGCTGACAAGGAAGGCCCGGTGAAGGCTCTGCGCCAGTGGCAGCGCGTGGAGCTGCAGCCCGGAGAGACTAAGACCGTCACCATGCGACTGGAGGGCGACCAGCTGCTCTGGTGGGACAAGGCATCGAACACCATGCAGCAGTTGCAGCCAAAGCAGTATGAGGTTGTGGTAGAGTGAAGAAAGTGAAGAGTGAAAAGTGAAGAGTGAAGAATGGCGTGCCACGTGACACTGTTAACACGTTAATTCCTATATGATAAGAAAAGTCATCATATTCTGCCTGACTGCGGTCATGGTGACTGCGGTCAATGCGCAGGAGACGGCATACAAGATACTGCACGAGTGTGACACTACCGTCAAAGCACAGGCGGCAGGCGTCTCCATCGGCTCGCGCGATGCACACTATATTATATATGAATACCCGTCAAAGGACATTGACGGCAAGCCCGTGACCATCAGCGGCATCGTGCTGATACCGGCTGACGTGGCAGACGGCAGCGTGCCGTGCGACGGTATAATACTGTACAACCGCTTAACCGTAGATGACGAATCGGAGGTACCGTCCAGGGGCGGCAAGGGACTGCTGGTGCCATCGTTCATACTGGCGAGCCCGCTGAAGCCTAACTATATCATCGTGGCGAGTGACTACATAGGCTACGGTTCCAGCCGTGACCGCAACATGGCATACTTCTGCGGTGACACCAATGCACGCACATCGCTCGACGGACTCATCGCTGCCAGACAGATGCTCATGGACAAGGGACAGCCGCTGGGCAAGTACCAGTTCAACATAGGCTACTCGCAGGGAGGCACCGTGGCCATGTATGTGGCAAAGCTGAGAGACCAGGAGTACAAGGATAAGGGCATCAAATTTGACAAGACATTCGTCGGAAACGGTGTGCTGGACTGTGAGAAGGCATACAGCGAGCTTATGAAAAGAGATGCCATGCCCGAGTGGAGAGACGTGGCAATGTTCCTCGTGTCGGTCAACGAGAACTATAAGCTGGGCATAGACTACAAGGACATCTTCAAGGAGCCTGTGGCATCGCTGATACCAGAGTTCATAAAGAAAAAGGACAAGGCTGTGCTCTCACCAGAGAAAGTCGGCAAGGTGGATTCCCTGCACCAGGTGCTGCAGCCGGAGTATATGGATGTGAGGAGCGAGAAGGTCAAGGTGCTGTTAAGGAAACTTGCAGAGATAAAGCTGGCTGCCGGATGGGAGCCGGACATCACGCAGAACTACTACATCACCCACAGTCGCCACGATGACTACATACCCGTGCAGTGTGCGCGTGAGTTACTGAAGTGGATGAGGGCGAAGGGCTTCAAACCCAGTCTCGTGCCGGGCAAGACATCCTTGCAGACCAACATGCTGGTCTTCAAGCTCAACCACATGTCCTCACTCGTCGTCTGGGCCATACAGACTTTGGCAGCAATACAGTTCTGGCCCGTCATATACTATGAAGGCGAGCAGAACCGCTACTATCATGCCGTGGTGAAGGACCTGAACCTGATGAAAACCATCCGTTACCTTGAGGGCATGGGCATAGACATGCGTGCCTTGGCATCGGGGCTCAGCGGAAGCAGAGATACTGGAAAAGGCAGCAGCATGAACATCTTTGATGTGATAGGCAAAATCTCCGACGTGCTGGCAAAGGCAGACCTGACCATAACCGATTTCTATGAGATGCTGGAAGACTCTGGCATCACCATACAGGACATACTGGAGGTCGTGAACTATGTCATGAGCGCACCTGCCACACCTGCAGCAGCAGCTAAAGAGGCCCCCGCAGTGTCATCGTTATTCTATGACACCGAGATGAGCCAGGAGGCAAAGGCTGCCCTATATATGCTGCGACAGTATGAAGAGACATTGGCAAAATGGTATCAGATGGCAGGATATGACGTGAAATACAACCTGTGGGGCTGGTAAGAACCACGCCGCCCGACAGGACAGACTATTAACCGAATGTGCCGCTTCTCACTATGGGAGGCGGCACATTTGCATTAAAAAAACTAAAATGTCTTGCTGCATTCAGGATTAATTCTTAATTTTGCAGACAGTGAGGATTAATGCACAAATCAGAACTCACAAAGCGTGATGCATCATTCGCGGTGCGTGATGTGTACAAAGCAGGGTTCACTGCGCGGCACGGACAACATTATAACACAACAAAAATACTTAGACTAACCTCAACTAAACAACACTAAACTATTATGAAAGAATTGAAAATGTACATCAACGGCCAGTTCGTTGAAAGCAGTAATGGCAAATGGATTGACGTGTTAAACCCATCAACGGAGGAGGTTATCAGCCGTCAGCCAGAGGGAACGATAGAGGATGTGGAGGTGGCGCTCGATGCCGCCCGCAGTGCACAGAAGGAGTGGGCGCGTACTCCGGTCTGCGAGCGTGCCGTATATCTCACGAAGATGGCCGACGGTATTCGCAAGCGCGAGCAGGAATTTGTTGAGATTATAATGCGCGAGCAGGGCAAGACGCGCAACTGGGCATCGATAGAGGTGGGTGCCACCATTGCCTACTTCGACTACATGGCCAGCTTTGCACGCCATATAGAGGGTGAGATAGTGGAGAGCGACAACCGCGGGGAGAAGATACTGATTACGAAGAAGCCTATCGGCGTAGTGGCAGGCATCCTGCCTTGGAACTTCCCGTTCTTCCTCATAGCCCGCAAGGCCGGTGCGGCGCTCATAGCAGGCTGCTCCATAGTCATCAAGCCCGCACAGCTGACGCCGGAGAACTGCTGCGAGTTTGCTAAGATAGTTGACGAGACAGGACTGCCCGCAGGACTGTTCAACGTCGTCACCGGCAAGGGCAGCGTCATAGGAAATGCCCTGGCAGGCAGCCCGAAGATTGACATCGTCAGCGTGACAGGCTCTGTCGGCGCAGGCGAGAGCATCATGAAGGCAGCCGCCAACAACATCACGAAGGTGTCATTAGAGCTGGGCGGCAAGGCTCCCGTAGTGGTGTTCCCCGATGCCGACCTGGAGCTGGCAGCACAGGCCATCCTTGACAGCCGCATAGGCAACAACGGCCAGATATGCAACAACGCCGAGCGCCTCTACGTGCACAAGGACATAAAGGAGAAGTTCACCGAGATGCTGAAGGCCAAGTTTGCTGCCGTGAAGGTGGGCGATCCGTTCTCTGCCGACGACATCGACATGGGTCCGCTGGTAGAGAAGAAAGCCCTGGAGTCAGTGCAGGCCAAGCTCGACAAGGCCATAGCACAGGGTGCCAAGGTGCTCGTAGGCGGTCATAGAGTGGGCGACAAGGGTTACTTCTTTGAGGCTACGCTGCTCGACAACTGCCGTCAGGACATGGACATCATACACGAGGAGACCTTCGGTCCGGTGCTGCCCATCGTGGAGTTCTCAGACATAGACCAGGTGATAGAGTGGTGCAACGACTGCGAATACGGTCTTGCATCCAGCGTCTTCACCAACGACATCAACACCGCCGCACGCATGGTGCGCGAACTGGAGTTCGGCGAGACTTACATCAACCGCTTCCACTTTGAGGCAATACAGGGCTTCCATGCCGGAGTGAAGAAGTCGGGCATCGGTGGCGCCGACGGCAAACACGGCGTGGAGGAGTATCTCCGCACACACGTCACATACTTGCAGACAAGATAATGAAGATAGGACTATTCATACCATGCTACGTCGATGCCCTCTATCCGGACGTCGGCGTAGCTACATATAAACTGCTGAGGGCCTTGGGATGCGATATAGAGTACCCCGAGAAGCAGACCTGTTGCGGTCAGCCGATGGGTAATGCAGGCTTTCAGCACATGGCCGACAATCTGGTGGAGAGCTACGACAAGCTCTTCAGGGGCTATGACTATGTTGTGGCTCCCTCTGCCAGTTGTGCGGCATACGTACGCTTCTTCCACCCCGGCATAGTGGGACATGAATGCGAGGCAGCCAAGAAGACGATGGATGTCGTGGAGTTTCTGCACGATGTGCTGAAGGTTACGTCCATCTCCGGGGCACGCTTCCCCCACAAGGTGTCGCTCCACAACAGCTGCCACGGCGTGAGAGAGCTGGGACTGTCATCCCCCACAGAGCGCAGCATCCCGCGCTTCAACAAGATAAAAGACCTCCTGAGTCTCGTCAGCGGCATAGAGGTGGTGGAGCCCGAGCGCCCCGATGAGTGCTGCGGCTTCGGCGGAATGTTCTCCATAGAGGAGCCCGACGTGTCCGGACGCATGGGCCGTGACAAGCTGGCACGCCACATAGCCACCGGCGCAGAGTACATCACCGGCCCTGACTCCTCATGCCTTATGCACATGCAGGGCATTGCCAAGAAGGACGGGGAGAAGAGAATAAAGTTCATACACGTAGCACAGATATTAGCAAGCGGACTATGAGCACGATACATGCAAAGAAAGCAGCAGAGTTTCTGCGCAATCCCGATAAGGTGACGCGCCACGACCAGACCTTCTGGAGCGTGCGTGCAAAGCGTGACACGCTGGCCTACGAGCTGGAGGAATGGGAAGAGTTGCGCGAAGCAGCAAGCCAGATTAAGAAGCACACTGTGACCCACCTGGCAGACTATCTGGAGGAATTTGAGCGCAATGCCACCAAGAACGGAGCAATAGTACACTGGGCCGCCGATGCCGAGGAGTACAACGCCATAGTGATGGACATCATGCGCAGCCACGGGGTGAAGAAGGTGGTGAAGGGCAAGTCGATGCTCACAGAGGAGTGTCACCTGAACGAGAACCTCCAGAAGAACGGCATCGACGTGGTGGAGACAGACCTCGGCGAGCGCATACTGCAGCTGATGCAGCTGCCCCCGAGCCACATCATCATGCCCGCCATCCACATCACCCGCGAGCAGGTGAAGGAGAATTTCGGAGAGAAGGGCATACTGCAGAAGCAGGGCGAGAAGGCCGCCGCATCGATGGTCAGCAGCGTCGTGGCGGCAGGAGGCGACGGCAGCAGCGTGCCAGCAAGGGAGACATTAGAGGCTGAGGCTGACCCTACATACCTCACCCGCTGCGCCCGATACCACCTGAGAGACAACTTCATGACCGCCGAATGCGGCATGACGGGAGCTAACTTCGGCGTGGCATCCACGGGCGAGATAGTGGTTTGCACCAACGAGGGCAATGCCGACATGTCAACATCAGTCCCCAAGCTGCACATAGCCAGCATAGGATTGGAGAAGGTGATACCCAACTACGAGGCCGTGGGAGTGTTCCAGCGCCTCCTGGCACGCCACGGAACAGGGCAGGCCACCACCGTCTATACATCCCATTACCGCAAGCCGAGGCCCGGAGGAGAGTTCCACATCATCCTCGTTGACAACGGAAGGTCAGACATTCTGGCCAACCCCGAGCACTGGCAGACGCTGAAATGTATGCGTTGCGGAGCCTGCATGAACACCTGCCCCGTCTATCGCCGCTCCATGGGCTACTCATATACCTACTTCATTCCGGGGCCTATAGGCATCAATCTGGGTATGCTGAAGGACCCCGACAAGAACTATCACAACTGCTCCGCGTGCTCGCTCTGCCTCTCGTGCGAGAACGTATGTCCCGTGAAGGTAGATCTCGGCACGCAGATATACAAGTGGCGACAGGAGCTGGACAGCATGGGCCACGCAGACCCGATGAAGAAAGCCATGTCCGCAGGCATGAAGATAATGTTCGACAACCCGAGCCTCTACACCTCGGCACTGCGTCTGGCACCCGTGGCGAACTACATTCCGTCGTTCCTCACCAACATAAAGCTGAACGCCTGGTGCAAGTATCACGCGATGCCGGAGTTCGCAAAGCAGTCCTTCCACCAGCTGTGGAAGATCGGAAAGGTGAAGAGTGAAGAGTGAAAAGTGAAGAGTGAAAAATCAAATAGCCAAATAACCAATAAAAATGAAATACAATAGAATTGTCATTGCGTTAGTATTTTCTCTTTTCGCACTGTGGAGCAGTGCCCAGACCGTGCAGTTCGGTGTCAGGGGAGGCTCAAATATATCGGGTGAAAGCAGACATAAATACTCGGCAGATGTCTCAAACAGCACTGATTACAGGATGGGATTTAATGCGGGTGGAATGGTTAACTTGAAACTTTCGGAGAAGTTTGATGTTGAGGCAGACGTTCTTTACTCCATGCAAGGGTTCAAGCAGGATATCCACACCACGATAGAAGATATTTATGATAACATCGAAGTACAGACGGTTACCAGTCATTACCTGAACATCCCGATTGTGGCAAAGTATTATGTCGTGGATGGACTGTACGTGGAATGCGGCCCGCAGGTAGGCTTTCTGCTTGGCAGGACGAACAACAAGAAGGACTGGTCTATAGCAGATCCATACGAATACTCAAAGTCTAAGAAGGTGGATTTCGGCATTGTAGCAGGCTTGGGATATGCCATTAATGACAATTTCTTTATCGATGCACGCTACAGTATCGGATTTACCGGCACGTCAAAGATATACGACGGAGGCAAGAACAGGAACATCCAGGTTTCCATCGGATACCTATTTGGAGGATAGAAAGTGTAATACGTTTAAGCAAAATGACAAGCAAGGAGACCATACTTAATAAACTGCGCCGCAATGTGCGCGAGACTTACGACATGCCCGACCTGTCGTTCAGGAAGCTTACCTTCGCCGACCCTGTGGCAGAGTACATCAAGCAAACCACGACGACAGCCGGCGCTAAGCTGATAGAGGCCAAGGAGGGGGATAATCTCAGCGAGCTGATACGTCAGGCATATCCCGATGCGAAGGTTGTGAGCACCAATGTGGAGGGCATTACGGCTGAATCGCTCTGCAAGGCATACGGCAGGGAGGTGGAACTGCGCAATCCCGACACGGTGGAGACGGCACAACAGCTGGACGGCACCGACGTGGGCGTGCTGCAGGGAGGCGTGGCGTGCGCTGAGAACGCATGTGTCTGGATACCGCAGACCATGAAGGAAAGGGCGGTGTGCTTCATCTCCGAGTACCTCGTCATACTCGTAAAGCGCGAGAATATCGTCAGCAATATGCACCAGGCGTACCAGTGGCTGGAGGAGAAACCCTGCGGAGCGCTCGGCACTTGTGACGCTTTGCCCTGCGGAGAACCGCAGGGAACGGTGGCAGGAGCGCAGGGCACGGTGGCTGCGCCGCAAGGCACGGAGGATGCGCCGCAAGGCACGGCAGTTGGAACGCAGGGCGACATACCATACGGGACGTTCATCTCGGGTCCCTCAAAGACCGCAGACATAGAGCAGTCGCTCGTATATGGAGCGCAGGCAGCGTGCGGCGTGACGGTGATACTGACGTAATCCGTAATGCGCGTTTTGTCCTATCCGCGCTGAATGGCGGCCAAAGCAGTTCGAGAGTCTGGAAAGGCGAAAAACGCCTCTGCAACAATCTCATTGCCAGGGCGTTGCAAAAGCAGGTCTTTTACGCTGTAAAAGTTACTCTATTACCGAGTAAAAGACCTACTATTACCGGGTAAAAGACCTGCTATTAGAACGTAAAAGACCTGCCTCCAGAAAATGCCAGTGCAACCTGCAATTCGCAATGCGCGTTTTGTCCTGCTCTGAACGAATTGAGAATTGAAAATTGAGAATTGAGAATTATGATTACTATTTCCCCTTTCATGGGGAGGCGGGGGCATGATAATAGAAATATAAATGATAGAAATACGTACCATAACCAGTGAGAAGGAGTTAGAGAAGTTCATTGACTTCCGCACGGAGTTATATAAAGATGACCCCTGTGCGGTGCCGTACCTATTCATGAGCGAGCGTGAAGACCTGGACCGCAAGAAAAATCCTGCCTTCAAATTCTGTGAGGCAGAATACTACATGGCCTACCGCGACGGGAAAATAGTGGGTCGCATAGCCGCCATCATCAATCATCGCGCCAACGAAACGTGGCAACGCAAGAGCGTGCGCTTCGGCTATTTTGACTTCATTGACGACAGGGAGGTGTCCAGGGCGCTGATAGAGAAGGTGATGGACTACGGCAGGCAACGCGGAATGGAGGACATCATCGGGCCTATGGGGTTCATTGACCTCGACAGGGAGGGAATGCTCGTAGAGGGCTTTGACGTAATGGCGACCATGCACGCCAACCATAATTTCCCCTACTACAAGGACCACATGGAGGCGCTGGGATTTACGAAAGACAACGACTGGGTGCAGGATCTCGTCACCGTGCCTGATAAGGTGCCGGAGAAATTTGAGAAGATTGCCAACATGATAAGCAAGCGCTACAACCTCCATGCACGCAAGATGACAAAGCGGGAAGCCTATACCGGCATGGGAAGGAAGCTCTTTCAGATTATGAACAAGTGCTATGAGGGACTGTATGAGTATGCCGAGCTGGACGATGAGCACATAGACTATCTGGTGAAAAACTATATCGCGTTTGCCGACATGAACCTCATCACGCTCATCGTGGATGGCGATAAAGACGATGAAATGGTAGGTTTTGGTGTCACGTTCCCATCCTTCTCCAAGGCATTGCGCCGCACGAAGAACGGTAAGCTGTTTCCCTTCGGATGGTTCCACCTGCTTCGCACGCTCCTGTTCCACGATACGGACACGGTAGATCTGCTCATCATCGGAGTGCTGCCGGAATACAGAGCCAAGGGCGCCAACGCCATCCTGTTCAATGACCTCATACGCTGGTACAACAAATACCACTTCAAACAGGCCCTTACCCTCGCCATGATGGAGACAAATGACGGTGTGCTCTCCGCGTGGCAGTACTTAGATTCACGTACCGTCAAACGCTTGAGAAGCTATAAGAAGGAGTTATAGCCCCCTCCCAGCCTCCCCCAAGGGGGAGGGGATGAGGGTTGCGGGAGGAGAGATGAGAGGTGATGGATGAAATGTAATGAAGAAATGATAAAGTAAATGGCTGAAGAGATAACAGAACAGACAGAAGAACAGAACAAGACGGTGGATTACACTGACGAAAACATCAGACACCTCTCTGATGTTGACCACATACGTACCCGTCCGGGTATGTATATCGGTAAGATGGGCGACGGAACGCACTCCGACGACGGCATCTACGTGTTGCTGAAGGAGGCTATCGACAACTCCATTGACGAGTTCCGTATGCACGAAGGCAACCGCATAGAGATAGAGATGGTTGAAAATAAGGCCATCCGGCTGCGCGACTATGGGCGCGGCATACCGCAGGGAAAGATGATTGAGGCCGTCAGCCAGCTCAATACCGGAGGCAAATACGACTCGAAGGCATTCAAAAAGTCTGTCGGCATGAACGGCGTAGGTATCAAAGCCGTTAACTTCCTTTCGTCCCGCTTTGAGGTGCGCTCCTACCGCGACGGCAACGTGAGGACTGCATGCTTTGAGTGTGGCAAGCTTGTAAGCGACAAGACCGCTCCAACCGAGGACGAAAGGGGCACGTATATCTACTTCGAGCCGGACGATACGCTCTTCAAGGGTTACTCCTTCCAGAACGACATCGTTGAGACGATGCTGAGAAACTATACCTATCTGAACCCAGGGCTGGCTATAATGTTCAACGGCCGGCGCATCATCTCGCGCAACGGACTCAAGGACCTGCTGAAAGACCAGATGACTGCCGAGCCGCTATACCCCATAATCCACATGAGGGGCGAGGATATTGAGATAGCATTCACCCACACCAACCAGAACGGCGAGGAGTATGATTCCTTCGTCAACGGCCAGCACACCACGCAGGGCGGTACGCACCAGTCAGCATTCAAGGAACATATAGCCAAGACAATCAAGGAGTTCTTCGGCAAATACGAGTACGGCGACATACGCAATGGCCTCGTGGCGGCGATAGCGGTTAATGTGGAGGAGCCAATCTTCGAGTCGCAGACCAAGAT
>DEKQ01000027.1:301-20055 GCA_002353975.1 Prevotellaceae bacterium UBA2718 | reverse complement strand
TCTATCAACGATAAGGTGGTGGTATTCGACCGCATACGTGAGAACCTGAAGCTGCACCCGAAGTGGGACGCACAGACCACGTTCAACCGCTCTATCAACCAGACACTGGCACGTACGGTGAACACCTCACTCTCAACGCTCATCGTGCTGCTCTGTATCTTCTTCCTCGGCGGTGACTCTATCCGCTCATTCTCATTCGCTATGATACTCGGCGTGGTATTCGGCACACTGTCATCAATCTTCGTGGCAGCTCCGATAGCATACCTCACACTGGGTAAGCACATCGAAAACCGCCTGGAGAACCAGGCAGCAGAGTAAGCTGAAGACGATAATAAACAAAGCGAGGGAAGGACGCACTGAAACGTCCTTCCCTCGTTGTTTAACACCTTATATATATATATACGCGTACGCGTGATAGTGGGAACCTGACCCAAGGCCTTCCTAAAGGGAAGGTTCTGAGATTACTTTCCTAAGAACTTAGTGTCAAGGTATTTTTGGAAAGCCTCTTTGTACATGTCGCCGACGGGCAGGTTAGTGTCTGAGTCCATGATGACGCGGTTCTTGTTCACCTCCTGTATCTTCTTCAGGTTGATGATGTAGGAGCGGTGTATGCGCATGAAATAGTCCGGCAGGTGTTCCTCAATCTTCTTCATGGACAGCAGCGTGACGATGGGCTTTGGCTCATTCTCAAGATACACTTTCAGGTATTCGCTCATCGCCTCCACATAGCGTATGTCGCTGATGCTCACCTTTACGATGCGATATTCCGTCTTGAGGAAGATGGTGTCGTCCTCTGCCGGTGCATGATGTGACGTATGATCAGCCGCAGAAGTGTCTGTAGTATGCGCAGGTTCCGCCTTTTCCGCTTTAGCCTCCAGGCGTTCCTTCAGCCGCAGTGCGGCGCGTTGGAAGTCCTGCATGCCAAAGGGCTTCAGGAGGTAATCAACGGCATTGACCTTGAATCCCTCCACGGCATATTCGGCATAGGCCGTAGTGAAGACGATGAGCGGCGGCACGGTGAGCGACTTCACGAAGTCCATGCCGTTGAGGTCGGGCATGTTGATGTCACAGAAGATGGCATCCACCACGTTCTGCTCCAGGAACCGGCGCGCCTCGATGGCACTCTGGCACTGGGCTGCCAGTTCGAGGAAAGGCACCTTGCCGATGTATGCTACAATCTGCTGAAGAGCCAGCGGCTCGTCGTCTATGGCTAAGCAACGTATCATGTGAGTGGTATTGTCAGTTCTACTTTGTAGGTATCAGGCTCGTCCTGAATGTTCAGAGTAAAGTTATTGTCATATAGTAAATGAAGTCTTTGTTTGACATTGGCGAGTCCCACGCCGCCTTTCTCCTGGTTGGGTTTCTCGGCCTTTGAGTTCTTGCACTCGAAGTGCAGCCGGTCCTGCTCTATGCTCACCCTTGCATCGATGAACGAGTCGCGCTGGTAAGAGATGCCGTGTTTGAATGCGTTCTCAATGAACGTGATGAGCATCAGCGGCGGGATGAGCTTGTCGGGAGCCTCCGTTGGCAGGTCTAATGTAATCTTCACCCTGTCCGTAAAGCGGAGCTTCATGAGCGTTATGTAGTGGCTGATGAAGTCAAACTCCCGTGTCAGCGGTACGCCGTTCTTATCTCCCTCATACAGTACGAAGCGCATCATCTTCGACAGTTCCAGTATCGTGTCCTTTGCCTTCTCGGGGTCTATATCCACGAGGGCGTGGATGTTGTTCAGCGTGTTCATGAAGAAGTGGGGATTGATCTGGTACTTCAGGTATTCCAGCTGCTGCTCCAGGTTCTCCTTCTCCAGGGCTATCAGCTTCTTCTGGTCATCGCGGGTCTTGAAGTAATACTTTATGCCGAGGTTCATGCCGAACATGAGTATTAGGATGATGAGGGCGATGACATCGTGCTGACCGAATATCAGTGGAGGTCCGTTCCGGAACTGTTGCGGCGAGAAATCTCTGTCATGCTGCCTCATCTCCTGCCTGTCGTCGTCAAAGGGCGGGGGTCTGTGGTCAGTGAAGTTATCCCCTTGCGGTTCCTCGTGCATCCGTTCGGGCGGCGCCATCTGCTCAGGTGCCATTTGTCCTTCTGCCCTCTGTCTCGGCATCATCTGCCCTTGCTGCTCCGTGTGGGGATGTCGCTGCCTCATATCCACAGGATGACTGTTGCACTGATAGAGTACAAAGACCCCCATCATACATGCCACGGCAGAGAAGTAGAGCACCTTCTTCTGGCGATAGACCAGCAGCGGGGCCAGCAGATAGTTGTGAAGAAGGAAAAGCAGCAGGAAGACGGCGTATTGTCTCCAGACGATGAAGACCTCGTGCCAGTCGAATGTCAGCTGTGTGTCATTGACAGTACGCACGTAGAGACTGAGCATGGGGGCCACAAATAGCAAGGCCCACATGGCTCCGTAAATGAGGGTTTCCTGTCGTGACTGGTGTTGCATACAGTATAATAGTTTCTTCATTGTTTATAACGTAAGCAATGGTATGAAAATTGTGTCGGCATCCTTTTTTCTCAGAATGTTACCACAACTGATTTCTTTTCTATGCTTGCGGTGGCCGGTGTGCCTTTCACTGTGATACGGTCGGCGGGCGTTTTGCTGTCTGTGCCGTTGTCCAGTGCCCAGCTCTTCTTTACGGTGGCAGTCAGAGAGCCTCCGCTGATGATGATGCACTCGCGTTCATCGCCTGTGACGATGACGCTTTGCGCAGCAAAGAACCGCAGGGCACGGTGGTTAGAACTTATATTTGTAGCCTATGCCGATGTAGTGCATGTCGGGATCATAGTCGTAGTCGCTGTCGCTGGTGTCGTATGGTTTCTGGTATCGGTAGAAGACATTGAAGGCATGCTGCTTGCTGACGTTGATGTCGGTGCCTGCCGTGTAGCGTACTTTCTCTGTCTTCCATCCGTTGAAGAGCTCTGCACTGAGATATGGCGTGAACAGTGCGCCTTTCCTGTCATACTCCACCTGCAGCTTGGAGCGCAGGGTGTGTTTGGACTTGCTGCTGCGCACGTAGTCCTCATCGAGGGTCATCGTCTGGTCGCTGATGTCCATCTTATATCGCGTGGCGGCTGTCTCGGGGCGATAGGCATACTGCCATCTCTCGCGCAGTGACACCTTGATGCCGCAGGAGAACTTGTAGTCTCCCGTCAGCGATACATGGAAACGGTGTCTGATGCCCCAGTACGATGGGCGCCATTTGATTTTTGCATTGCCGCCGGAGGAGGTGTAGTACTCCACCTTCTCGCGGTTGTTATAGTCCAGCAGGTCATATCCGGCATCGGCTTTCATATACTTGTTGATTTTATATGACCCTTCAATGCCGAACTTCCAGCGGTCCAGAGTCTTGAAGTCGTTGCGGGTGCGCAGTTCTGCACCCAGTCCGAGACTCCATTTCTTGTTTATCTTCTTCTCAGCCTCCAGGCTGGTCACCAGTCCTGCCTCGCTCTGTGCAAGTGCGGGCATGGCGATGATGGCGGCAAGGGTTGCCGCAAACAGTGTTCTATACTTCTGCATACTGTGATTTTTTTAGTTTTAGCATGTTATCTACATCTTTCTTCCCGTTGTTGCCTTCCTCTGTATATGTGATGCGCAACATGGCCATATCGTGCAGGAAATCTACGGCTCCCACCTTCACATCGGTGATGGTGATGCCCAGTCGCTGCTGCAGGTCGTCTATGAGTTCCTGCCGGCGCTCGGTTTTCACCAATTCGATGCGGTCATACTGTATGAGCTTCGTGGGCTTGCTGCTCATGGTCAGCTCGCATACAATGACCGCCGCAATGGTGATGAGGTCTATGGCGATGAGCTCTGTCAGCGGTGTGCCCAGCTCTATTCCGTAGTCATTCGAGTCCATTGACGATGACATGGCATGAACCACAGAGAGGCATACGACGATGAAGAGGTATGTCATCTCGCGGACGGGCATGGAGTCTGTGCGGTAGCGCATGATGCTGAAGATGCCGAAGAGTCCGAGCCCGACACCCATGGTGGCCTTGCCGCGCTCCATGCCCATCATCAGATAGACAAGGAAGTAGATGGCCACGCTGATGAGCGTGAAGGTGAAGGAGAAATCGCGGCGTCCGCTCTTCCTGTAGTACAGGCCGTAAACGAGTATCAGGTTAACGATGGAGCATACGACAAAGCGTAGCATTGTGTCGGCAAAGACGGTTGAGAATAGTACCATAGGATTAAAATAGGGTTGATGGGTGATAATGGGGATAATGGGGTTGATGGGGATAATGGGCTTAATGGGAATTTTGAATTTTGAATTTTGAATTCTTAATTATTCATTATCTTGTCTATTTCTATCAGTTTCTGTTTGAATCTGTTTACGGGTAGTGCGGGGTTTGTCATGGCTGATCCCATGCAGTATTTTGAGAAGCCATGGGGGTGTATGTGCAGTTGTCGGAGCATGTTGAGGACGGGTGAATGTACGAGTCCGTCGCGTTTCAGCTCTATGACTACGAGGTCGTCCATATCGCGCTTCTGTCCGCTTACAATGTTGTAGAACTGCAGTTGGCTGTCTATGGTCAGTCGCTCCGTCTTGGCGCGGTTGACGAGTGTGATGCGGTTGAAGTGATTGTTCAGCGTCGGCATCAGCGTATCTACGCCGTAGTGCAGGCATGTGCTGAGGAACTGGCGCTTTCCGCTGTCTGTCAGGTTCATGTCGCTCACCTCGATGCGCTTCTTCTTTGTACGTCCGTGGTTATTCTTTGTCTTCACCTCCATGTACTGCAGGTGGGAGGAGACGTATGTGCGGAAGCGTATCTTCTGTCGGTTCGTGTGTCCCCACTGGTGCTGGCAGTACATGTCATAGTCGGTGGTATCAAAATACGTAGTGTCATACTCCATGTTGCGTTTGCCGTCAATATCCTGAATGAAGTAGTCCTGTTGTGCCATCTGCAGCAGCTGACAGAGCTTCTGTTGGTTGGTCACAAACTTGGTGTCCGTGCGGTTCATCAGTTTCACGCTGCTCATCTCTGCCAGTGTGATGGGTTCAAAAGTGTTTATCAGTTCTGTCATCGTTTTATTGCTTTTAGTTTTATTTTTCTGGGTACAAAATTAGGCGTTTCGTTATACTCCTGCAAAAGGATTCAACGAAACGCCTTTTTCATTCAGTGAACTGCCGGTTCTCTTTCACTGTGAGTTTCTTTTACCAGTGCCATCCGCCTCCGCCGGGCATACCGCCGCCACCGCCTGGCATTCCACCCTGGTTGCCGCTGTAGGTAGAGAGGCTCACGTTGCTGCCTCCGCTGAATGAGGTGTAGGCGTTGCCGTTCCAGAAGCTGTCGCCGCTGCCCGTGACGCCTGTTGAGAGTGCCGGCGTGCCGCTGGTGTAAACCACCATGCCTGAGCCCATGCTGCTGTTGCTTGGCACCTTGAATGCAAAGGCTGCCGTGCTGCCGTTGTAGAGGCCGTACCATGCACCCTTGGTGTAGGATGATGCCTGCCTTGCCGTGCCGTTTGAGATGCTGGAGCCCTTCTCCAGTCCGCCTATGGCTACGATGTTGCCGCCAGTGATGTAGAGCTTCTTGCCGCCCTCGGTGTTGGCATCGATGGCCACCTCGGCACCTCCGCTGCATACGGCAAATACGTTACCGCCCTTGATGTAGAGGTTACCGTTGGCATCCAGTCCGTCGTTGCCGCTTGCAATGGCTCTGACGTTACCCGCATTGATGGTAAGGTCACTGGCCGCATTGATGGCGTCATCATAGGAGTCCACGCTGATGTCGCCGTTGTTGACAGTCAGTGTGCCCTTGCTCTCTATGCCCTCACCGTTGCGTCCCTTTGTTGATACGACGATGGTGCCGCCGTTGATGGTGAGCGTTGTGGAGGTATCACCTGATACGCCTGACTTGATGCCCTTTGGCGAAGAGTAGTAATTGTTGCTTATCCTTTCCGTATCTCCGGTGTAGTTTTTATTCTCCGTAGTTCCGTTGTTATAGTACAGTGCTCCTTCTGTGGTGACATTGACGGTGCCTGCGTTGATGGTCATGTTGCCGTCACACTTCATGCCCTTGCCGCCCGAGCCGGTGCTCTTCAGCGTCAGCGTGCCGCCGTCGATGGTCATCGTGCCGTCAGCGCTCAGACATGCCGCAGCCTTTGTCTCTAGGTCATCGGTGTCCCACATTCCGCTGCCAGAGGTAGTGATGTTGATGGTGCCTGCGGTGACATACATGTCGCCCTCGCTCTTCACGCCCTTGCCTGCCACGGCAGTGTTGGTAATGGTCAGTGTGCCGCCGTCCAGGTAGATGTTGCCGCTGTCCTCGTCGTCGTGGTCATCTATGTTTGCACTCTCGTTGGCATAGATGCGTCCGGTGGAGGTGGTGCCCCCGAGGTCACACTGTATGCCATCGTCGCCCACGCCGCTGATTGTCACCGTGCCGCTCTTCATCTGGAAGTACTCCTCGCAGTTGATGCCGTCGCCCACGGCGCTGGTCACGTTCAGCGTCAGGTTCTTCACCTCTATATAGTCGCCGCTCTTGATGGCGTGCTTCGTGTTGCCTGCCACGTTCAGCACGCCGTTGCCCTGCAGCTGCAGCTGGCCCTTGCTGTAGATGCAGGCCTTCTGACTGCCGTTAGCGCCGTCGGTCAGCGTGTTCGTAGTATTCTTCTTGGCGCTCAGCTGTATGCGCTTGCCGTTGGCGATATTGATGGCGGCACCGCTGGGATTGGCCATGGTGAGGCCTGCCAGCGAGACGGTACACTTATAGCTGCCCGAGGTCATGCTGAACTCACCGTCGGTCGTGCTGCCCGAGAGCTGATACGTTATCTCGTCATCGTCCACTGCGTCGGTGTTGCTCTGCGCCACCGACACGTGAGCGCCGCTGACGGTGGGGGTCACATACTGTGCCACGTTGCCCGCCACGGTGACGGTGGCAGCAGAGCCGCTGTATGTCACGGTGACCAGATTGTTCGTCACCGTGCTCTCGTCAACCTTCATGCTTGTGATGTCGCTCAGGTTGAACGTCTTGCCCATGATGGTCAGCGTCGTGCCGCTGCTGTATGTCATGTCGCCCGTAGAGGCGGCAGGAAACTGATATGTCACGTTGCCCACGGTGACGTTCAGCGTCTGGGCATCGGCGGCAATGGCACTAACAAGGGCCACGCCTGCCAGGAGATATTGTCTTATTGTTTTCATTGCCTTCTTAATTCTTAATTTTGAATTATGCATTCTTAATTATGCATTATGCATTCAGCATTACTCTATCACTATTTTCTTTTTACCTATTATATATACGCCTGCGGGCAGCGCATTTCTTGCTGCCTCCACGCTGTCGTATGTTCCCATGCGCACTCCGTTGAGTGTGAACACGCTGACTTTCTCTCCTGTCGCAGATGCCCCCACGGCATCAATGCCGGTAACGCTGCTCTCGCTTGCGGCAGAGAAATGCATGGAGCTCAGGTCTGTCAGGGTGAACGTCTTGGATGTGCTGCCGTCTGTAGCCACAAGGTTGGAGCCCGAGATGGCCAGGCTGAGGCCCGATGCAGGCAGCGAGGTCTTAGTGCCGTCAGTGGTGATGAACGTCAGATAGGGATAAGTGTCGGCATGTACGGCCAGCGCACCTACCATCATCATTAGTAGCAATAGTCTCTTTTTCATCGTTCTAAGTTTTTATAAAATGATTACTCTTTTTTGCTTTTTGTTGCCACAAAGGTACGCAAAACGGGCTGTCCGCGAAAATCTTTTCAGCGAACAGCCCGTTTTTTTCAGCGAATAAGCCGACTTCCTTCATACGCAGTGATGAGAAAGTCGGCTTAAAAAGATGTTGTACAGTGCTATTTGTCTTGGAATGGTGGAGGCGGACTGCCGGGCGGTGGTCCTGGCTGAATGTCATTGTCAAATGGCGATTGCTCCGGTCTCTCCGGCATCATTGGCATCTCTGGTTTCATAGGCATCTCCGGCCTTTCCGGCATCATTGGCATCTCCTCCTCGCTGTTGTTCCAGAACTCCATCCAGAAGTGGAACCTGGGTACTGGCATCGGGTGGAGGGGGGTCAGTCAACGCCATCCTGGTCCGCCGCCCATGCCACCCATACCGTTGCCGCCCGTGTAGGACGAGAGCGACACGGTGCTGCCTCCGCTGACGGTGCCTCCGATGCTGCCAAAGCCTCCGAAGTAGGATGTGCCGCCTGACACGGTGACACCTGACAGCAGGGTAGGTGTGTATGGTGCTGAGACTACCAGGCCGCTGCCGCCGCTCGATGGGGTCTTGAAGGCGAAGGTGTTGCTGCCATAGGTCAGCGCATACCAGGTGTTGGCGCTCCATGAGGCCTGATAGCACGACTGGCTGAGGCTACTGCCGCTCTCCAGTCCGCCTACGGCAACCAGTGTGCCGCCCTGCACGTAGAGTTTGCAGCCGATCTCCGTATTGGCATCAATGGCTACCTCTGGTGAGCCAGAACAGCTGGCATAGACCAGGCCGCCCTTGATGTAGCAGTTGCCGTTGGCATCGATGCCGTCATTGTGCTGACCCAGTGCAAAGACGTAGCCTCCGCTGATGGTCATGTGGCTCTTTGAGTTGATAGCGTCGTCGTAGGCATAGCAGGCCACCTCGCCTCCGCTGATGTTCAGTGTGCTCTTCGACTCAATGCCCTCGCCGTTGGTGCCGTCGGTGCGCACCCAGATGCGTCCGTCGCTGATGTCAATGTCACCGTCTATCTTGATGCCCTTGGGCGATGCCGTGTCGTTGTTCGACTTGTATTGGCTGCCGGTAGTGATGATGTAGGTATTGCCGCCGTTGAAGTATCCGTCCATGTCGGCGTTGATGCCCTTGCCGCCGCTACCCGTGCTCTTGAGCCACAGCTCGCCGCCGTTGATGGTGAAGATGGAGTCGCACTTGATGCAGGCAGCGCCCTTTGCCTCCAGATCCTCGGTGTCCCACGTGCCGTTACCCGTGGTGATGACGGTGGTACGTCCGCCGTTGACGGTGATGTCCGACTCACTGTTGATGCCCTTGGCGGCTGCCGCGCTGACTTCCACGTTCAGTATGCCGCCGTTGATGAACACGCCGTCGTTGGCCTTGATGCCATGATTGGCGGTGGACTTGGCGTAGATGTTATTGCCCGTGTTGAAGATGATGTAGTCAGCCGAGTGGATGCCGTTGTTGTAGTTACCGTAAACCTCCAGTGCACCGTTGCCGTTGAACAGCAGCTTGCCCTTGCAGTACAGGGCACCCTTATGGTCGCTCATCGAGGTGCTGCCGTCGGTCAGTTTGTTGGTGGTACCGTCGTCCAGCATGACGAATGCACGCTTCTTGCTGAGCAGGTTGAGGGCTGCCGAGTCGGGGTTGGTGATATCCACACCGCTCAGGATAACCTCATACTTCTTGTCGCCCACGATGGTCAGTGAGCCGTTGCTGGTCGAGCCGGTGACGTAGTAGCAGATGCCTTTCTCCGACCCGTGGTTGGCTATGATATGTCCGCCGTTGACGGTGACGGTCACACCATTCTCAGTCTTGGCCGTGGGGTTCGACAGGTTGATGTCTATCTGCGTGTCAAAACTGTTGTTCTCCAGATTGTCCTCGTCCTCCGGGTAATAGGCCGCCGCAATGCCGCTGGTAGGTTCAGTCGTCGTCTTGTCGATGTTGACGGTAAAGGAGGTCAGGCTCCCTGTTGCCGTGCTGCTGCCCGTACCGGTATTGCCACCCGTAGCTCCGTCGCTGGTGGAGTTGCCCTGTGTCACAGAGTCTAATTCAAATGAGTCATCTGACGAACACGCCGTCATCAGCGTCATACATGCCGTGAGCATGGTTGTAATCAATGTCTTGTTCATATCTTTTCTTTTATTATTTATGTTTTTGGTGAAAAATACTGTTTTGACTGGTGAAAAATACTGTTTTGACGGAGCAAAGGTACGGCAAAACGGGCTGTCCGCGAAAATCTTTTCAGCGAACAGCCCGTTTTTTTCAGCGAAATATCTGTGTAGTTACCAGGCAGCAGTCTTTTTCAGTTCGTTCTTGATGGCACGGTTAATGAAATCATTAATAGTAGTGCCCGTAGCAGCCACAATAGCTGCTATGCGTGAGTGAAGTTCCGATGACATCCTGAGGTTCAGTTTTCCGCTATATGGTTTTGCCGGCTCTATGCCATCGGCCCTGCAACCCTCAATATAATTGTCAACACCCTCCTCAAAATCCTTGCGCAGCTCATCGAGTGTCTGACCTTCGTATGCTATCAGGTCCTTGCTCATGCCCTGCACTTTGCCAAACAGGCAGTTGTCCTCTTTGCTATACTCCACACTGCCCTTGTAGCCTTTATATTCCAAGTAATCCATCTTTCTTTGATATCCTTACTTTATTAGTTTGAGATTTTTCAAATGCTGATATATGGTCTTCACCATCCACTCTTTCATAATGCTTCCGGGATGCGGACGATGTATGTCTATATAGGCCCCGGTTTCCTCATTCTTGAACCTGACACGCGAACCTGACGTGTTTCCTTTCGTATGCTCCGTATAGCCAAAGTATGCCAGAAGACTTAGCGTTTCTTCGTATGTAAAATCCTTAGGTCGTTTCTTAAATCGCTCAACCAATTTCTCCTTTGAACCCATAATGGCATTATTTCTTTGGGTGCAAAGGTACTAATTTTGGTACTAACAACCAAACTTTTCTGCCATTATTTTACTATTGCGTTCTAATAGTAGGTCTTTTACCGAGTAAAAGACCTACTATTGCAATGCACTGAATGTCAGCGTGTTCTGAGTGCTTAGTGCTCCTCCGCCTTTGGGGGCTTTTCCCTGCGGAGAACCGCAGGGCACGGTGGCGGTGGCAGAGCAAAGAACCGCAGGGCACGGTGGCGGTGGCGGAGTGGAGAAGCGCAGGGCACGGTGGCGGGTGGGGTGCTCCTCCCCCTTTGGGGGAGGCTGGGTAGGGGTTTGAGGCCGGGAGGAGGTTTTACAGGTTAAACTTCACGGCGAGTGTTGGGTTCCAGAAGAATGTCTGGGTGCTGTTGGGGTCGCTGTTATAGACGAAGTTGTTGGAGAATTCCCACTCGGTGCCTAAGGAGAAGTGCTTGGTGAAGTTGTACCACAGTTGAGGCTCGGAGAGTATGACGAGGCATCCGTGGCCGTTGGCCTTCTCGCCGCGCCAGAAGTCTATGAAGCCGGAGAAGGTGAGCTTTCTGTTGAGGAAGTGCAGCCCCCACACGCCGGTGAGCTGGGCAGAGGCGTAGGAGCGGGTGGTGTCGTAGCTCTTGAAGTACTGCTTATACATCAGCTGCACGCTGTAGGTCTTGGAGAAGTCGCTGTTGTGTCCGTTCCATGCTGCGCCTACGAGGCCTGCCTGCTGGAAGCTGCCGTTGCGGCTCAGTCCGCCGTTGTACTCTATGTGGGCAGAGAAGGGTGACTGCTTGCCAAACTTAAACTCGCGTGAGATCTCAGTGTAGGCGCTCTCGAAGAAGCGACTTGACAGGTCGGCATCCACGAAGTAGTACCACTGGCCCAGGTTGTCGGCCTTGAACTGCTCGAGGGTTATGGTGACCTTTGAGCGGCTCGCCTCGGCGCCGGTGTAGATGTTACGGCCAAAGTCATAGTGCACCTGGATGTTCTGGGCATTAGTAGTGGTGAGGGCTGAGAACAGGAGAGTGAAGAGAGTGATGAGGAATGGGTTCTGTTTCATTGTTGGGTTGATTTTATGGGGTTGATGGGGTTGATGGGGTTGATGGGGGTAATGGGCATTTATGGGGGGTAATGGGCATATTTATTTTTATGGGGCTGGTTGGGTTGATGGGTTTACGTTTTCTTTGTTCGGCAGGATGAGGTTTAGCAGTACGGCGAGGACGAATACTACGGCTACGCAGTTTTCGGCAAAGATGGTGCGGAACATCTGCGGGAAGATGGTGAACATGCCCGATGCCTGTGTGAATCCGAGTCCGATGCTGAGGGAGAGTGACACGATGATCATGTTGCGGTTGGAGAATCCGCACCTTGACATCATGCCGAAACCAGCGAACATGATGGAGCCGAACATCATTATGGAGCATCCTCCGAGGACTGCCTGCGGTATGGTGGTGAGCACCATGCCCACTGCGGGGAATATGCCGCCGAGTATCATGATGCAGGCACCTGTGGCGATGGCGAAGCGGTTTACGACGCCCGACATGGCAGCGAGTCCCACGTTCTGGCTGAACGAGGTGATTGGCGTGCATCCGAAGAGGCCTGCCAGGCTGCTCACGAAGCCGTCGCACGAGATGCTGGCACCCATCTCTATCTTGTGGGGATTGCGGTGCAGGGCACCGTTGCACAGGGCGCTCGTGTCGCCGATGGTCTCGGTGGCCGACACCATGTAGATGGCTATGATTGAGAGTATGGCGCCAATCTCAAACTCGGGCTTGAAGGGCAGTAACTGAGGCAGCGAGACAATGCCCACGTTCTCCATGCCTGAGAAGTTTACCATGCCCATGCAGGCGGCGAGGATGTAGCCCGCTATGAGTCCGAAGAGCACCGAGAGCGAACGGAAGAAGCCCTTGGCAAACACCTGGAAGCCCAGGCAGACGAGCAGTGTGAAGGAGCCCACTATCCAGTTCTGCAGCGAGCCGAAGTCCTCAGCCCCTACGCCGCCTGCGAAGGAGTTGGCTCCGATGGGTAGCAGCGAGAAGCCGATGGCCGTCACCACCGTGGCCGCTACGAGATGTGGCACGAGCTTGATCCAGTATTTGGCAAAGAGGCCCAGCAGGCCCTCCACCAGTCCGCCGATTATCACGGCGCCTATCAGCACGCCCATGCCCTGCGATGTGGCGATGAAGATGTTGAGCGACAGGAAGGTGAAGCTGATGCCCATCACGATGGGCAGGCGTGAGCCGATGCGCCAGATGGGGTAGAGCTGTACGAGCGTGCCGATGCCGGCGATGACCATGCAGTTCTGTATGAGCACGGCGCTCAGCTGTGGGTTGATGCCAACGACGTTGGCAAGGATGATGATGGGGGTGATGTTGCTGACAAACATTGCCAGCACGTGTTGCAGGCCAAACGGTACGGCCTGGAGTAACGGCATCCTGCCGTCAAGTTGGTAAGGTGTTGAGGTCTTCATAGTGGTTGAGGGTTGAGGATTCCCTGCGGAGCGCTCGGCACTTGTGACGCTTTGCTCTGCAAAGAACCGCAGGGCACGGTGGCTGCTCTTGCTGAGAAGAGAAGGAACCGCTGGGCACGGTGGCAGGGGTGAAGGCTCCTTGCGATGGAACCGCTGGGCACGGTGACTGCTCTTGCTGAGAAGAGAAGGAGCCGCAGGGCACGGTGGCTGGGTAGGGGGTTAGGGTTTTGTTGTCAGTTTGTCGTGGTTGTTGGAGCGTGACGGCTGTTCGCGGAAGCGGATGGTCTGTGTTTCCCAGTCCATCTCCTCTATTATTGCGATAGACTCCAGACGGTAGCCCTCCTCGCGGAGTATGCGTCCGCCCTTCTGCTGTCCTTTCTCCACGGCGATGCCGATGCCGGCCACCTCGCCGCCTGCCTGGTGCACCAGGTCGATGAGGGCGTGCATGGCCTGACCGTCGGCAAGGAAGTCATCGACTATCAGCACGCGGTCCGTGGATTGCAGGTAGGGCTTGGAGACAAACACATTGTTCATCTTCTTGTGGGTGAACGAATAGGCCTGCGCCATGTACTTGTCGTCGGTGCTGTTTGCCGTCTCGCTCTTCTTGGCAAACACCACGGGCACGTCATACACATCGCCCAGCATGGTAGCAATGGCAATGCCGCTCGCCTCGATGGTGAGCACTTTGTTTACTGTAACATTGCGAAAGCGCCGCTTCAGCTCGTAGGCTATCTGGCGCATGATGTCAATGTCAATCTGGTGGTTCAGGAAGTTGTCTATCTTCAGGATATTACCCTGCTTGATATTACCGTCGGATAGGATTTTCTCTTCAAGGAAGTTCATTGTTTTAGTTACTGGATACAAATAGCGATTATAAACATTTTCGTGTGCAAAGTTACAAATATATCTTCAAAATAGTGCAAGAAAGGTGACACTTTCTTTCATTTCCTTTGTCGTTTCAGAAAAAAATCATAACTTTGTGGCGGTTACGGACAGTGTCCGTGTAATCATTCTGACTATACTGATGAAAAAATTATACATAGAGACATACGGCTGCCAGATGAATGTGGCCGACAGCGAGGTGGTGGCAAGCATCATGCAGATGGCGGGCTATGAACTGACAGACGACATTGACGGTGCCGATGCGGTGTTTCTCAACACCTGCTCCGTGCGCGACAATGCGGAGCAGAAGATCTATCACCGCCTTGAGGCGCTGCACCGCGAGAATGTGAACCGCGGACACCGCATCCTCGGCGTGCTGGGCTGCATGGCCGAGCGCGTGAAGGACACGCTCATCACTGACCATCATGCCGACCTCGTGGCGGGTCCTGACTCCTATCTCTCGCTGCCGCACCTCATAGCGGCCTGCGAGCAGGGGCAGAAGGCAATAGACACTGAGCTGTCGGTGACGGAGACCTACCGCGACGTGATGCCGCAGCGGGCGCACGGCATGCATATCTCGGGCTTTGTGAGCATCATGCGCGGATGCAATAACTTCTGCCACTACTGCATAGTGCCCTATACCCGTGGCCGTGAGCGCAGCAGGGATGTGGAGTCCATACTCAACGAATGCCGCGACCTGGCAGAGCGTGGATATAAGGAACTCACGCTGCTGGGGCAGAATGTTAATTCTTATATCGCACACCCCGTAGAGGAGTCTGTCGGAGAGTCTGCGATACTATCGCAGACACAGGAACAGACACAGGAGGCGATCACCTTCCCCCGCCTGCTGGCTATGGTGGCCGAGGCAGTGCCGCAGATGCGTGTGCGCTTTACCACCAGCCACCCGAAGGATATGAGCGACGAGACGCTGAAGGTCATTGCCAAGTACCCCAACGTGTGCAAGCACATACACCTGCCCGTGCAGAGCGGCAGCAACAAGATACTGCGGCTGATGAACAGGAAATACACCCGCGAGTGGTACCTGGACCGCATTGCCGCAATAAAGCGCATAGTGCCCGACTGTGCCATCACGACCGACCTCTTCGTGGGCTACCACGACGAGACGGAGGAGGACCACCGGCAGTCGCTTTCGCTGATGAGGGAGGTGGGATATGCCGCCGCCTTCATGTTCAAGTACAGCGAGCGCCCCGGGACCTACGCTTCAAAGCACCTGCCCGACAATGTGCCGGAGGAGGAAAAGATACGCCGACTGAATGAGATGATAGCGCTGCAGAACACCCTCTCGGCTGCCCACAACAAGGCCGATGAGGGCAAGACATTCGACGTGCTGGTGGAGAACTACAGCAAGCGCAGCCGCGAGCAGCTCTGCGGACGCACCAGCCAGAACAAGATGGTGGTGTTTGACAAAGGGCAGCATCACATAGGCCAGACCGTCAGGGTGCGCATCACCGGTTCCACGTCGGCAACGCTACTCGGCGAGGCCATAGAGTAATGCAAAATTAATAATGCAAAATTCAAAATTGATGGGTTGAACTGTATTCACCTAAAGCCTAAACATCACGACACAATATGCAGGAGACAATTTTGACACAATCCCAGATGGGCGTTTATCTGGAGTGCGTAGGTAAGGAGGGACAGCTGTGCTACAACATCCCGTACGTCTATATCTTTGACCATTCACTGGACAGGGAGCGCTTTTGCCGGGCAGTGGAGACTGCACTGCTGGCTCACCCCACGCTCTTCACCCGCCTGCGGCTGAACTACGAGGGCATCCCCATGCAGCATATAGAGGAGGAACCGCTGACGCTCACGGTGGAGAAGACGGAGGACAGGGACTTCAGTCGCCTCGTCAAGCCATTCCAACTGGTGGGAGGGCGGCTGTTTAACGTGCGCCTGCTGGAGGACGATGAGCACTTCTATTTTTTCTTCGACGCACACCATATCATACACGACGGCACGTCGAAGCATATCCTGTTGCGTGACATTGACGTGGCATACGGCGGCGGTACCCCCGAGCCCGAGGTGCTGACGCTGACAGAATATGCAGAGCAGGAGCAGGCACGACGCACGCCAGAGGTGCGCGAGGCAGGGCGGAAGTGGTATGCCGAGCATTTTGACTGCGATGATGTCGTGATGGGGCTGATGCCAGACAGAGAGCCTGACTCCGATGCGATAGGATATACTGAGCGCGCATTGGACGTGGACCTGGAGCGGATGGAGCAGTTCTGCCGCGACAATGGTGTCTATAAGAGCACGCTGATGACTACGGCATACGCCTACCTGCTGGCACGCTATGCCGGCGAACAGGCTTCGATGGCACGCACTGCCTACAACGGACGTAGCGACAAGCGTCTCATCCACTCGCACGGAATGTTTGTCAAGACCGTGCCCATCTACTGCAAGTTTGACGATGACACCACCGTGCTCGAACTGCTGCACCGCCAGCAGGAGCAGATGAAAGGGTGTCGCGAGCATGAGGACTATTCGTACATGGACCTGGTGAGCGACCTGCAGTTTGCTGCCAATAGCTGCTTCGGCTGGCACGGAGAACTGTTCTCTGAAACAAAGCTGATGGGCAGTCCGATGGAGACGGTGGAGCTTGGCATGGAGAAGCCGGAGGGAGACCGCCTCTACCTGAAGTCATACATCCGTGGCGGGCGCATCTGGCTGAGAGCAGAATATGAGAGCGAATACTCCGATGCCCTCATAAAGGAGTTTACGGACAGCTATGAGAACGTGGTCAACGGCATGATGAGCCATGAGCTGCTGCGTGACATCACGCTGACCAACGAGCGCCAGACGGCATTGCTTGACAGCTTCAACGAGACCGACATGCCGTGGGACGAGACGGAGACCGTGGTCAGCGTGTTCCGACGCTTGGCAGAGGAGCAGCCCGACAAGACGGCTGTGGTGTTTAAGGACCGCAGCTACACCTACCGCGAGGTGGATGAGATAAGCGACCGTCTGGCTGCCTACATCATCTCAAAGGGACTGCAGGCCGAGGACGTTGTCTCCATCATCGTGCCGCGCTCGGAATGGATGGTGATAGCACCGCTTGGAGTGCTGAAGGCAGGCTGCGCATACCAGCCCTTGGACCCCACATACCCTGCAGAGCGCCTGAACTTCATGATGGATGACGCCAAGGTGAAGATGCTCATTGCCGACGAGGACCTGCGCCCCATAGTGAACGAATACCAGGGCGAGGTACTGCTCACAAAGGACATCACTCATCTCCCTGCCCTCACGGCAGATTCTTCACTCTTCACTCTTCACTCTTCACTTCCATCATCCCTCTTCTTCCTCCTCTACACCTCGGGCAGCACGGGTGTGCCCAAGGGCGTAATGCTGGAACACCGGAACGTGATGGCCTTCTGCCGTATGCACCAGAAGAAGCTGCAACACGGCACAGACATACGTGTGGGGGCATACGCCAGCTTCGGATTTGATGCCACACTGATGGAGCTGTGGGCACCGCTGACCGCCGGCGCCACCATATATATCATTCCCGAGGAGATGCGCCTTGACCTCATGGCGCTGAACGACTATTTTGAGCAGAACGGCATCACCTACGGCTTTATGACCACGCAGGTGGGGCGTCAGTTTGTCAACGACATCAGCAACCACTCGCTGAAGGCATTCTTCACGGGAGGAGAGAAGCTTGCCGATGTCACGCCGCCGCCATATCAGCTGTTCAATTGCTACGGACCTACGGAGACTTCCTGTTATGTCACCTCCTTTGAGGTGCGCGAGAAGCTGCAGAACATCCCCATCGGCAAGGCCGTACAAAATACGCGACTCTACGTGATGGACCGTTACGGGCACCGCCAGCCCGTCGGCGCGGCAGGAGAACTGTGGGTCAGCGGTCCGCAGGTGGCACGCGGCTACCTGAACCGCCCCGACAAGACCGCAGAGGCTTTCATCGAGAATCCCTTCATAAGTGAAGAGTTAAGAGTGAAGAGTGAAAAATCAGCTACTTCATCATCACCCGAAAATTCTTCACTCTTCACTCTTCACTCTTCACTTACTCGCTGTTACCGCACCGGCGACATAGTGCGCTATCTGCCCGATGGCAACATAGAGTTTGTGGGCCGCAGGGACGGACAGGTGAAGATCCGCGGCTTCCGCATAGAGCTGAAGGAGGTGGAGGGCATCATACGCCAGTACCCCGGCATCAAGGATGTCACCGTGCAGGCCTTTGACGAAGAGGGCGGGGGAAAGTATATAGCTGCCTACATAGTGAGCGACAGCCAGGTGGACATCCAGGCGCTGAACGCCTTTATCATGGATGAGAAGCCGCCGTACATGGTGCCTGCCGCGACGATGCAGATAGACAGCATACCGCTGAACCAGAACCAGAAGGTGGATAAGCGGGCACTGCCTAAGCCGCAGAAGACCGCCGTGAAGGGTGATGCCCCGCAGGCTCCGCTCAATGTGCTGGAGCAGGAGCTGCACGATATGATAGCCGGCATCATACACAATGAGGACTTTGATGTCACCACCATCCTGGGCTATGCCGGCCTGACCAGCATCATGGCCATACAGCTGGCAGTGAAGGTGAACAAGCGCTTCGGCGTGGCTCTCAACTCAAAGACCCTTGTCAAGACCGGCACGCTGCAGAGCATAGAGAACGAGATACTGCAGTCGCTGCTGCAGACGGAAGACCGTGCTTCCGCAGAATTCCGTCACGTGCGGAAAGAAATTCCGTCACGTGCGGAAACAAATTCCGCCATTGACGGAACACCCGCGGACAGCGTCTCCTTCCCTCTGTCCTACTCACAGACGGGCGTCTATGTGGAGTGTGTCAAGCAGCCGCTATCCACTATCTATAATATCCCGACCAAGATAGCCTTCCCAAAAGACACAGACCTTGCGCGTCTTGAGGAGGCCGTCACGGCTATGGTGAACGCTCACCCGCAGCTGAAGGCACACTTTGACATGAAGGACGGCACCGTAGTGCAGACGGTACAGCCCGCGATGGCGGCTGAAGTCATCGTCACCAAGATGAGCGAGGCAGAGCTGGAGGCCTATAAACAGGAGTTCGTGAGGCCCTTCAACCTCAGCAAGGGGCCGCTCTATCGCATGGAGATAGTGGAGACTGAAGCCTGCGTTTATCTGCTGATGGACGTGCATCACCTGGTGGCAGACGGTGCTTCCATCGACCTGATGCTGCGCCAGATATGCAGCGCCATGGACGGTACGCCCGTTGAGGCAGAGGACTACACCTATGCCCGCTACGTAAAAGACCAGAAAGCTGCTGAGGAAGGTGCTGAATATGCTGCCGCAAAGGAGTTCTTCCACAAGCAGCTGAGCGAGTGTGAGGAGGTGACAGAGATACCTTCCGACCTGACCAATCCCCTCGCCCAGGGCGAGACGGGCATCGTCAGCTGTCCGTTTGACCTGCAAGAGGTGGAGGCATTCTGTCGCAGACATCAGCTGACACCGGCGCATCTCTCACTGGCGGCGGTGTTCTATACACTCAGTTGCTATGCCAACAGCGAACGCGTCACGCTGACCACCATCAGCAATGGCCGCGCCGACGTGAGAACGGCTGACACGGTGGGCATGTTTGTCAATACACTCGTGCTGAGCACAAAGGTCAATGACAGGCCTGTCAGCGATTTCCTGCGCACCGTCAGCGAGCAGTTTGACGCCACGCTGTCGCATGAGAACTATCCTTTCGCACAGATAGCAGCCGACTATGACCTGACGGCGGAGATTATGTTTGCCTACCAGATAGGCGTGCTGAGCCGTTACACCGTGGGAGGCAGGCAGCTGGAGATAGAGAACCTGGAGCTGAACGTGCCGAAGTTC
>DEKQ01000027.1:0-150 GCA_002353975.1 Prevotellaceae bacterium UBA2718 | reverse complement strand
GAAGGCGTTCATGGAGCAGCCACAGGCAGGGTTGCTGAAGGTATCGCTGCTCAATGACGAGCAGACGGAGCGCCTCGATGCGTTTAATGACACCGACGTGCCGTATGATGACACGCAGACGGTGGTGACATTGTTCCGCAAGCAGGTTGC
>DEKQ01000066.1 GCA_002353975.1 Prevotellaceae bacterium UBA2718 | reverse complement strand
TCGCCTTTGCGATGCTTGCTGCCGTTTCCGTTGTCATGGGAGCCGAAGACGGAAGGCATTACCAGCGGCGTGGCGAGTGTGAAGGCTAACGCCGTGCTGATGCAGAGTGAGGCTGGCGTGCTGAGCATTCAGGGTGTGGACGACGGCACGCCCGTCAGCGTCTATACCGTCAACGGTACAGAGGCCGGCTCTTCTGTCAGCAATGGCGGTCAGGCTCAGGTGAATACCAACCTGCAGCCAGGCACCGTCGCCATAGTGAAGATTGGCGAGAAGAGTGTCAAAGTTGTGATGAAGTGAGAATAAAGCAAGGGGCTCGTTTATGTTTTGTTGAGCATAAACGAGCCCTTGCAAGACTCAAAACAGTCATTTAGTCTCAATCTTTTTGTTCCAATTGCATTGGGGTACTCTATTTTTGGGGACTTATTTTTTTAGTTAATTTCTTGCATGTTTCGATAAAACATTGTATCTTTGCCGCAGATAACTTAAAAGTTAAGAACCAAATGGTACAAGAATATGGCATAGAATTGATAGAAGAATACGAGAATGTCAATTTCTATAGCATTAGGATGAAAGATGCTGAATTGACTGAATTGGAGGCTTTCTTTGAGAAATTCCCAGGAGGCTGTGAGTACGACCATGACATAGACATTATTATTTCTTGGCTTGACCAGATTGCTGAACGTGGTGCATTGGAAAGATATTTCCGTCCTGAAGGTAGATATGGCGATGGTGTCGGTGTCATTCCAATAGATGTAGGCAATAAAATCAGGCTATATTGCCTTCGGCTGTCAGACAAAATACTTGTTTTTGGCAATGGAGGAGTTAAGGATGCTAAGAGATGGGAAGAAAGCGAAACACTCGCTCCCTATGTTAAGATGCTGATAGACACCAGCAGGTTCATACAGTCAAGGATAAATGACGGTACTATTGTGCTTGTTGATAAAGAGATATTAGGAAATTTAAATTTCAGAAGATATGAGGAGAAGTAAGGTCTTAGAAGAGAGACGCAGGCGGGTAAGTCCTGAGGCTCGTGAGTCTGTTGCAATGTCTTTTCGCATTGTTGACAGGATACATGACATATTAGACGAGAAAGGCTTGAAGCAGAAAGACTTGGCTTTGCTATTAGGTAAGAGTGAAGCCGAAATCAGCAAGTGGATGCGTGGTACTCATAACTTCACGATTGACACGCTGATGGGCATAGAAACAGCACTTGATGCTCCAATTCTTGAGGTGTACCATCATCCTGCTGAGCAGATGGAAATGGCATAAAGTAATATTTGCAGCGTGAAACAGTAATAAGACCAAGAATTATGGCACAAGTATCTATGACCGTACGCATGGATGCCGACATCAAGGCGCAGTTTGAGGACTGTGCTCGCAGTTTGGCATGAGTGTAAACACGGCAATGAACGTCTTTGCCAATGCCGTGGTGAGGAAAAGGAAGATTCCGTTTGAAATCGTTGTGAAGCCATCAGAAGATAACGTGTTGAACGATTTCTATGCTTTTCGGAGGGAAGTGGCAGCTCGTCAATCATCAGCCTCTTAGCATCTTCAACGGCTTGCTTTTGGTATTTAATAGTATATGCCATTATCCGATTCGCTTGATAAGGTCTTCGATTGGCTTGGAGCGCATTCCTGAAGTGGAAATTGAACACGGTAATGGTTCCAATCTTATTATCTTTGATGAGTCCACAATTATTTGTAAGCGTATTTTAGTTTCATGGAGATATAGCCTTTAGGCCATTTTACCCTGTCGAGGAAAAACTTTGCATGTCCGTTGCCGGGTAGGAAGAGCCCTGGGCGTACCTCCTTGAACTCGTACTGCATATTGTTCTGACCCTCCTGATAACTGAGGAACGTTATCTGCCAACAACCGTCGGCAATGTTGACCTTCATATTGTCGAGCGTCACCCTGTAGATGGTTCTGCCGCCAGACGTATAACTGCCAACATATCTCATGCCGGTATCCTTTTTCTTACGACGTAGTTTCTGCAGTTCCTTCACCTTCTCTCTGACTTTTTTATAGAAGTTGTCATACACGTTCATGCTCAGCATTCCGTCGTGCTTCATAAACGAGGCTATCTGCTTTTCGGTCAGTTGCTGCTTCATCTCCACCATGCGCAGGTTAGAAGTTGTTATCTTTCCCTTATTGAAATGTACGTCTTCAGCCATCGTGATACCGAAGTGTTTGTGCTCCCTGAGAGCCGACACGATAGGGCCATAGCCTGCCAGACGGGCAGCAAAGCTGATTGTACGTCTATGTGGAAACTTTGTCAGGTCAATGTCCTTCTCCAGCTGGCAGGTCACGGAATAGTTAAGCTTCGCTATCCGCTCCTTCAGAGGTTTGGCATGGGCAAGCACCTGTTTCAGCAGATATTCCTCGAAGGTCATACCGTCAGAGAGCACGATTGTCTCAGGCAGGCTGAGTGAATAGGCTATGCCAGACAACCGCTGCTCATCATCGTCTTTCTCCTGAGCGTGAGCGTTATGGGCAACCAGCACCGTGAACATGACGATGCAGACAAATCGCAGTATTATCCTTCCTGTATCTTTCATCGCCGCAAAGGTACGAAAAAACCGTTACTTACAGCGAGATTATGTACTTAAATAACCTTAAATATATTATTTCGCACAGAGGATATTTAATGTCAATATATAGACACGTACGTTTTTGTAGTGGAAAATTGTGGGTGTATTGGGGATTTTTTTGTAATTTTGCATTCGCATAAGTATGATTTGCTCAAGTTTATGAAAAAGAAATTTATGATTGCCGCTCTTGTGTTATGCGGCGTGTGGGCTGTAACGGGCTGTGGATTAAAATGTAGGAATGGCGCGTGTCCGCAGGAGGAGGCTCAGGTTGTGAGCCCAACTGATGATTATAGTCAGTTTGTAGTATTGTCGGATGCTGTGCCCGATGCTATCCTGGAGATACGCTATTACAGTACGTATAATTTCGTGGGTGCCCGTGTGGATGGCTATGAGGCGCCCGTTGCCATGTTGACTAAACAGGCGGCAAAGGCTCTGAAAGAAGTAAGCGACGACGTGAAGAGTCAGGGTTATCGTCTGAAAATATATGATGCATACCGCCCGCAGAAGGCCGTTGACCACTTCGTGCGCTGGGCAGAGAACTTGCAGGACACCAAGATGAAGCCGTATTTCTATCCTGCCCTGGACAAGAGCGTGCTCTTTTCTCAGGGTTACATCGCCGAAAAGAGCGGTCACACGAGAGGCTCAACGGTTGACCTGACGCTGTTTGATATGGCGACAGAGAAGGAACTTGATATGGGAGGTACATTTGACTGGTTCGGCCCCGAGAGCCATCCTGACTTCTGCGGCAATCCCGAGACGGGCGAATATACGGGTGACAATTCCAAGTCGCCTGCAGAGCCGAAGCGTAGCATTACGGCAGAGCAGTTTGCCCACCGCATGATACTGCGCAAGGCAATGCTTTCTCATGGTTTCAAACCAATGGACACGGAATGGTGGCACTTCACGTTGAAGGATGAGCCATTCCCCGATACGTATTTCACATTTCCCGTAAAACTACATTAAATAAAGAATAAATACTGTTTTGTTGCAGGAATAAAGAAAAATTCGTAACTTTGCGCCTGCATTTGGAATAAGTCACTAACAACGGACAGATAACCGAAAATAAACAACACATAGAACAATGGAAAGAGATCAGAAGATTTTCAACCTCATTGAGGAAGAACATCAGCGCCAGCTGAAGGGTATTGAGTTGATTGCATCAGAGAACTTCGTCAGCGATCAGGTGATGGAGGCTATGGGCAGTTACTGTACTAACAAGTATGCCGAGGGCTATCCTGGACACCGCTATTATGGCGGCTGTCAGGTGGTTGACAAGATAGAGCAACTTGCAATAGATAGAGCCTGCGAGCTGTTCGGCGCAGAGTATGCCAATGTGCAGCCACACTCTGGCGCACAGGCAAATGCCGCTGTCCTGCTGGCCGTGCTGAAGCCCGGTGACTGCTTCATGGGCCTGAACCTGGATCACGGCGGTCACCTGTCACACGGATCTCTTGTGAATACCAGCGGTATTCTGTATCACCCTGTAGGTTATAACCTGAACAAGGCTACAGGTCGCGTGGATTATGATGAGATGGAGCGTCTGGCAAAGGAGAACAAGCCTAAGCTCATCATCGGCGGCGGCTCAGCATACAGCCGCGAATGGGATTATGTACGCATGCGCGAGATTGCCGACTCTGTAGGCGCTCTGCTGATGATTGATATGGCTCACCCTGCCGGTCTTATCGCTGCCGGATTGCTTGAGAATCCTGTGAAGTATGCTCACATTGTGACCACAACGACACACAAGACTCTGCGTGGACCTCGCGGCGGACTTATCCTGCTGGGCAAGGACTTCGACAATCCTTGGGGCCTGAAGACACCAAAGGGAGTTGTGAAGAAGATGTCGCAGCTGCTCAACTCTGCCGTATTCCCCGGACAGCAGGGCGGACCTCTGGAGCATGTCATAGCAGCTAAGGCTGTAGCATTCGGCGAGGCTCTGAAGCCTGAGTTCAAGGTATATCAGACACAGGTGAAGAAGAATGCTGCCGTGCTGGCTGATGAGCTGTCTAAGCGTGGCTTCACCATCGTTTCAGGCGGCACGGACAACCACTCTATGCTTGTGGATCTTCGTGAGAAGTATCCTGACCTGACTGGTAAGGTAGCTGAGAACGCACTCGTTTCTGCCGATATCACGATAAACAAGAATATGGTTCCGTTTGACACGCGCTCGGCATTCCAGACATCCGGCTTCCGTCTTGGTACTCCTGCCATCACTACGCGTGGTGCAAAGGAAGACCTGATGGTGAAGATCGCTGCATGGATTGAGGAAGTGCTCAATGACCCGGAGAACGAGGCTGTAATAGCAAAGGTTCGCGGTGAAGTCAACGAGGAGATGAAGAATTATCCGCTGTTCGCATGGTAAGTCTGAAGAAAAGGCGTTGGCATCTGCTTCCGGGACAAGAGCCCACAGAGATGGACAGGCAGATAATGTACTGGGAGTCAAAAGGAAAGCTCGTCCCTACGCGTAAACTCATAAAGACTCCCGAGCAGATAGAAGGCATACGCCGTGCAGGGGTGATAAACACTCTGGTGCTTGACACCGTGGAGGCGGCAATACACCCAGGCATGAGTACACAGGATATAGATGACATCTGTATGCGTGTGTGCAAGGAGAACGATGCCATACCTGCATGCCTGGGGTATGAGGGCTTTCCGAAGAGTGTCTGCACCTCAATCAACGAGGTGGTATGTCACGGTATTCCAAAGCCAACCGAGATACTTGAGCCTGGCGACATCATCAATGTGGACTTCACCACGATAAAGGACGGCTACTATGCCGATGCCTCCAGAATGTTCATCGTGGGCGGTCAGACAACACCTGAGAAGGAACAGTTGGTGCGCGTGGCGAAAGAGTGTCTGGAGATAGGCATGGAGGCAGCGAAGCCTTACTGCTTCGTGGGTGACATAGGACACGCGATAGAGAAGCATGCAAAGAAGTATCACTACGGCGTAGTGCGCGATCTTGCCGGTCACGGAGTGGGATTGGAGTTCCATGAAGACCCCGAGGTGGACCATTATGGACATCGCGGTACAGGAATGCTGTTAGTGCCCGGAATGGTCTTTACCATAGAACCGATGATCAACATGGGCACATACAAGGTGTTTGTAGATGCAGATGACCCGTACGGCTGGGAAGTGATATCAGAAGATGAACTTCCTTCGGCACAGTGGGAGCATACGTTCCTCATGACTGAGACGGGATTGGAGATACTGACATCATAATTAAAAATTCAAAATTCAAAATTCAAAATGCATAATGCAAAATTAATAATGCATAATGCATAATTCGTTAATTCGTTAATTTGTTAATTCGTTAATTTGTCAGAACCACTAATATTATCAATAGAAAGCAGTTGCGACGATACATCTGCGGCTGTGATGCGCGGTACGGTATTGCTGAGCAACGTGACGGCCTCGCAGGACGTTCACAAGGCATACGGCGGCGTAGTGCCCGAGTTGGCATCACGCGCCCACCAGCAGAATGTCGTTCCTGTGGTGGATCAGGCCATACGGCGTGCCGGTGTGGAGAAAAGCGACCTTGATGCCATTGCCTTCACTCGTGGGCCGGGTTTGTTGGGTTCGCTCCTCGTGGGTGTCAATTTTGCTAAGGGTATGGCGTTGTCATTGGGCATCCCATTGATTGACGTAAACCATTTGCAAGGGCACGTGATGGCTCACTTCATAGATGAACCTGACGCAAAGAATCCCCATCCGCCGTTCCCGTTCCTGTGTCTGCTCGTGTCGGGAGGTAATTCGCAGATTATCAAGGTGAATGCCTATGACGATATGGAAATCCTGGGGCAGACAATAGACGATGCGGCAGGAGAGGCGATAGACAAGTGCTCGAAGGTGATGGGATTAGGTTATCCCGGAGGTCCGATAATCGACCGTCTGGCAAGAAAGGGTAATGCTAAAGCATTCCAGTTCAACGAACCGCACATTCCCGGATTGGATTACAGTTTCTCAGGATTGAAGACATCTTTCCTGTATTCGCTGCAGAAATGGGTGCAGGAGGATGCGGACTTCATAGAGAAGAACAAGGAGGACATTGCGGCATCGCTGGAATGGACGGTGGTGGATATTCTGATGAAGAAGCTGCGTCTTGCGGTGAAGCAGACAGGCATCACTCATGTAGCGGTAGCAGGAGGAGTGTCAGCCAACACGGGCTTGAGAAATGCGTTCTATGACTATGCCAAGCGCTACAGATGGACGGTTTATATACCAAAGTTCTCCTATACCACAGACAATGCAGCCATGATAGGTTGTGTGGGTGCATTCAAGTACAGGGACAAGGACTTCTGCCCAATAGAGGCACCAGCCTTCTCAAAGACTGAGATATAGTGTCCGTCATTAAACAAACGACCAAACTACTAAACCCAAATAGACAAATGGAATTTGAAAGTAAGGTATTAAGTAAGGAAATTCTTTATAAGCTCTACGAGTCAGGAAAGACGATGGCGACAGCTGAGTCTTGCACAAGCGGCAAGATAGGTGAAGTAATCACTTCTGTCCCCGGAGCTTCAGCATATTATCGTGGCGGAACTATCTGCTATAGTAACTTTGCAAAGACAAAGGTGCTGGGCATAGACGCACAGCTGATTGAAGAGAAGAACGCGGTGAGCGAGGAGGTGGCAAAAGAGATGGTGAAAGGTATCATCGACCTTATGGAGAGTGATTATGCCATTGCTACGACAGGCTTTGCAGGTCCCGGAACGGAAGCTGGCATCCCTGTTGGCACTATCTGGATAGCTTGCGGCACAAAAGATGATATCCGCACGATGAAGCTGGAAGGCGATGAGGGCAGAGAGGAAAATCTGCGTAATGCGACCTATCGTGCCATGCAGATGTTTGTGCAGTATCTGAATGAGCTTTACCCTGCACCGGACGATATTGACCAGCTGCCAAAACCCGAAGCAAAGTAAGTATTTTTTGGATAAGCAACTCATCATACGAGCCGGCCACGGAACCCTGTCCTTCACCGTTAAGGACGGGGGGAATACTACGGTGTATCCTTACGCCGTGAAGAGTGACCGTTCGCTGCCCGCAAATCTGAGAGAGGCGTTCAAGGAATTGCAGTTCCTTAGAGCGCTGGAACGTGATGGGGTAGGGAAGATTTTGGCAGATACGGTGCTGATGGTTGCATCGCCTGTGATGCTGGTTCCAGATGATGTGGATATTGACATCACACCGGCATCTGTAGATGCGACATACGGGGAAATCATAACAGGCTATAAGGGAGAAGAGAAGTTTGTGCGTGATATCCCGGAATTGCGGGTTAAGGCTGTTTTTGCAGTAGATAGTGACTTGCTTCTTGTGGCTAACGACAACTGTTCACACGTTACGGTAAATAACGTGTTGGCTCCTGTATGGGTGGATGCATATTCTGCTGAATACCAAAATGATGGCCGACACAGGTTGTTTGCTTACTTTCATGACAGGAAGGTGTCTGTATTCTCATTCGAGCAGCACCGCATACACTTTGCCAATACCTTTGATGCCGTACATGCGCACGATGCACTATACTACATAATGTTTGTGTGGAAGCAACTGGGATTCAGCCAGGAGAATGATGTGTTATATCTGTATGGCTCAATGCCGCATGCAGATTGGCTGATGGAGCGTTTGAAGAATTATGTCAGAAGAATAGAGAGAGATGAGAATTATCACCGGAATATATAAAGGGAGGCATTTTGATATTCCCCATTCCTTCAAGGCGCGCCCTACAACGGACTTTGCCAAGGAAAACCTTTTCAACGTCCTGCAAGGTTATATTGACCTTGAGGAGGTATGTGCTTTAGATCTTTTCTCGGGTACGGGAAGTATCACGCTTGAGCTGCTGTCACGAGGTTGCAAGGATGTGGTGAGTGTGGAAAAGGATCGTGACCACTCCAATTTCATCCGTCAATGTGTGGAGAAGCTTAACATAGCTGCTGAGGGACAGACGCACAGGCTCATCAGAGGTGATGCGTTCAAGTATCTGAAATCGTGCAAGCAGCAGTTTGATTTCATTTTTGCCGACCCGCCGTATGCCATAGAGGGGATAGAGACAATTCCAGGTCTTGCCCTTCCGCTGCTTAAGCCTGAAGGGGTGTTGGTAGTGGAGCATGGGAAAAAGAATGACTTCTCGGCCCTTCCGCAATTTTTTGACCACAGGCAATACGGAAGTGTGAATTTCTCAATGTTCAGAAATGAAGTTGAAACAGAAGAATGAGGTATATTATAAGACTTATACTGGCTATGTTCGTGTGCTGTCCCGCATTTGGTCAGCGTCACGAGATATTCTCTTCTGACGTGGGCTCACTTCAGGTGGTGGCTGGCACACGCTGGCAGGAGCTGCCAGTCATACGGCTGGGAGGACACGAGGCAGTCAATATCTCCTTTGATGAATTTTCGCATACCTATCACCGTTATTCATATACTATAAAGCACCTGGAATGGGATTTCTCTGAGAGTGAGGATCTCTTTGTAAGTGATTATATTTCAGGATTTCATGATGGCCTGCTGATTGAAGACCTTGAGGAGTCAGTCAATACTGTTCAGCTATATACTCATTATAAGTTCCAGGTGCCTAATGAGCGTTGCCGCCTGTTGATGAGTGGTAACTATCGCGTTGACGTATTTGATGAGGACAACGATAACAAGAAGGTGCTCAGTGCATACTTTATGGTATGTGAGCCTCTGGCAAATGTCGGCATAGGCTATAAGGTAGATACTGACATCGATTTCAGGAAAAGCCATCAGCAGGTAGAGATGAGGGTAGATTATACAAATCTCAGGGCTACAGATATCCGCAGCCAAATAAAAGGCTACGTGTTACAGAATAACTGTTGGAGCAATGCCGTAGTTCTGCCTCCTCCCTCGCGCATGAACCAGAACACATTGGAATGGACGCATTGCAGAGATTTGATTTTTGATGCCGGTAATGAGTATCATAAGTTTGAGATGCTTGACATTCACCGTAATTCACTGAACGTAGAGCATAATGTCTGGGATGGTGAAATGTGGCACACCTTGTTGTGGAAGGACATTCCTCGTCGCAGCTATGTTTATGACGAGGCAGCAAAAGGCGCGTTCTATATACGTAATACAAACAACATAGAGAACGATATCGCGTCCGAATACGTCTTGGTTCACTTCTACTTGCAGAGCAATGAGCCTCTGCCGCTTCCCCTCTACGTCAACGGACAATGGACTCAGGATTGGTTCGCTCCGCAATATGAGATGAAGTATAATGAGAGAGAGAAGTATTACGAATGCGTGGTGCCGCTGAAGTACGGTTATTACTCATATCAGTACAGGCTCTATGATGGCGAGCGCAGTTACATCCCTGCCACAGAGGGCTCTTTCTATGAGACACGCAACAATTACAGTACTTTCATATACTATCGCGGCCCCGGAGAGCGAACAGACAGGCTCGTAGGCTTTGCATCCAATTAACGTATATACAAAAATAACGAATCAGCAGATTAGCTAATTCGTTATTTTTTTGCTATTATCCTGACTATATCGGTCAGAGGCTGTATTATATAGGCATTAGAATCTTCCGCCTCTCATTCCGCCACCGCCGCCGAAGCCTTGGCCGCCACCTCTGCCGCCGCGCTCTCCGGGACCACCTTCAGGTCTTCCTTCTCCACCACGTCCGCCGTTGCGGGCAGCACTACCGCCAAAGGCGTTAAAGCGGTAGATGACGTGAAGCATGGCATAATGATTGATGTTGTTGTACCAGGAGTCGCGGCGTGATGTAGCATCTATGACGCGCGAGAAAGAACTGCGTTCATTCAGTATGTCATAGAATTGGAGTGAGATTGTCAGAGGTCTGCCCGCCAGTAGGCTCTGAGATATCTGGGCATTCCAGATGAACTCGTTCGTATTGGCTGAAGCATCGCTATATCCACGTCTTGAAGACATGTGGGCACCTGTGGAGAGCGATGTGCCCCAGGGCGCGTTGAGCGTAATGTCTGCACCATACTGGAAGTGCCAGGTGGAGAGGTTGGCATCTGGCTGCAACTTGTTTTTGGAGATGGTGTATTCCACCTGACCGTTCAACTCTACCTCGAGCCACGATGTGCGATATGACATTCCCAGCCTCTGGCTGAGTGCTGTTGTGCGCGTGTAGTTCTTCTCGGCAGTATCATCGCGATCCAAATTAACGTATGATGGACGGTTGTTGTATCGCACGTTAGAGAAACTGTTGACATTCCAGCGTCCGAGTGTGTCAAGCGATGTGTTATACATGAAGGCGCTGTTCACGTTCCATGCTCCGCTGATATTCTGAGGCTGTGTAGTGCGTCCACCGGTGCTCTCGTTGTAAGTCACCATGTTTGCCACGCTGTTGGATGTGTTACTGTAGTTGATGAACGCCATAACAGAAGAGAAGTGACTCTGGATATAGTTATTATACCTTAGAGAGAAATTCTGTGTGAACGATGGCTTCAGATACGGGTTACCCATGGTGATGTTCAGAGGGTCTGTATCATCGGTGATAGGCAGCAGGTCGGTCATTGAAGGCTGCGATGTGTTGCCGCGGTAGTTCATCCTCAGGCTCTTCTGCTTATTAAAACGGTAGCGGAAATCAAGTGTTGGGGTAACATTGGTCACAGAGCGTTTGGCTACTGTATCTATGTTAAGATACTGATACGTCAGGCGTTGGCTCTGTGGCTGAACCATTACGCCCAGGTTGAGGTTATACTTGTTGGTGGTTCTGCGCCACGTGAGTTCCACCTCATGGGTATAGTTGTCATACTCGGAGTAGCGGCTCTGATCCCTGCTATAGAAGATGGAGTTGGCATCAAGGGGATTGTAGGGGTAGAGGTAATCCTGGAAGGAACGGTACTCCGGCATTTCATACAGGCGTGATGCGAAATCTGTGGGAAAAAAGACAGGCTTTCCGCTCTCGTCGTAGAGTGTCTTGCTGAAATCGAAGGTAGAGCGGTCACTTGTGTTGTTGCTGTAGCGGTACATGTATCTCAGCACGAGGAAGGAGAACTTGGACAGACGCTCCGTATAAGACAAGGAGGTCTGGAAGTTCCAGCTTTTCGATGGCGTCACATTATATCTGTTGCGGTGGTATATGCTGTCTGTCGTTGACGGGCGATAGAGTGTGACCTCTTGTGAGGAGAGGTTCTCACTATCGTTGCATGATGTGGAGTAACGCCCCTGGAATGTCAGGTTGTTGCCGCGTGAGGTCAGTCGGCGGTTTATCGTAGCGTTGATATTAAACTGCGTTCGTGACGAGTAAGACAACGACGTGTTGGAACGACGGTTGATGAGGAGAGAGTCCAATCCGACGGTGGATTCGTAAATCATCTTGTTATAAGACTCCATCAGTTCCTCGTCGAGCGGGTCAATGTTTGAGTCAAGATCGTATGGGTCGCTGTTGAATGTGGCGTTTTCGCTCTGGCTGCGTGAATCGCTCGATGATACGGTGAACGAGGGGCGTACTTGCAAGGTTGTCATCGTGTCAGGCTTCCATTCCAGGCGTCCGCTCATGTTCCATGAGTTGTTACGCGAGTAAGTCTGGGACTGGCTATTGGAGAATGAACCTACCTTAGATACGAAATTCTCTGTCGCCGTTTGAGAGTTCACGTCATTGTTACCATGATTCCATCTTACGGAGAAGTCGGCCTTCAGCTTGTCTTTCTTCTCATAGTTATAGTTCATGCCAAACATCTTGTTTGACTGAAGGCCGTTGCCTCCACCGCCGCCGCCACGACCGCCAGAAGTGAAACCTCTGTCGCCGGTATTGTTCAGATTGCCAAACACCATAATGCGGCTGTTATCCTTCATATATCCTGCCATGACGCGCTCTGCATAACGGCTCTTCGTACCTACGGCCAAGTCGATATTTGCAAGAAAACCTTTGTTCATTCCCCTCTTGATATTGAAGTCTAGGACTGTCTGCTCTTCACCGTCATCCACACCGGTCATCTTTGCCAGGTCGCTCTTTTCATCGTAAGCCTTTACTTTGTCTATTATGGCCGTAGGAAGATTCTTGAGTGCTGTCTGCGTGTCGCCGGTCATAAACTCCTTACCATCTACCATAATCTTCTTCACTTCCTTACCGTTGATGGTTATCTTTCCATCATCGTCAATCTGTGCTCCCGGCAGACGCTTCACCAACTCCTCTATCACAGAGCCTTCGGGAGTGTGATATGCCGCTGCGTTATAGATAAAAGTATCTTCCTTCACTACAACCTTAGCTGCCACGCCATTGGCCACCACCTCTTTCAGCAGAACGGCATCGGTCTCCATGCTCAGCTTTCCAAAAGCGAAATCCTTGCCTTCGCTGATGGTGAGATTACGTGTGATGGACTTATAGCCGATGTTAGTGATTTTGATGATGTAGCGTCCCGGCTTCTCTACATTCATGGAGAAATCGCCATCTATATTTGAGACAGTACCGCTCACGTAAGAGGAATCCTTGGCATTGAGCAGTTGAACCGTTGCCTGTATGACAGCCTCCTTCGTCTCCTTATCCGTCAAAGTGCCGGTTATATGCTGTGTGCCGGCGGCATTCTCACCCTGTGCGGACGGGATAGCGGCACTCTCTGCCTTCGTGGGAGAGGGTACGGATGTTGCTAAAGTGTCAGACGTGTTAGCGGCAACTGAAACAATAGTTGCGATGACAAAAGTAACGAGAGTGGTGTAAAAGCGTTGTGACATACAGGATATATGTGTGTATTGTTAAGTCTATAATTTACTTGTGCAAAATTTCTGTTGTTTTCGCAAATATGACGTAATGCATCTTATCGGGTTTAATCACCCTTGTTCTTTTTTCAAGATTACTTGCATATATCTCATCCCCCGGAAGCAGATGACATATTGCCTACATCTCTATCGCTGGCGAGTAACTTCCCTATCGCTGGTGAGTAACTTTACTGTCGCAGGTGAGTAACTTAAGTCCGCTTGAAGTAACATGCTGCAAAGTTACGACAGTCCCATTGCGGTTCACGAATGTTTTGTAATTTTTTTTCAAACACGGAGAATATTTTTTCAAGCACAGAGAAGGGCATTCAACCTGTGGCAGGGGTTAAGATGAAAATCAATCAACTTTTTCTAGGGTAGTACAACACACTCACGCGGTCATTTTGGTCATTTTGGTCATTTGTCAAAATCGAAAACGGAAAGTCAAAATCCGCCACTATAATAATAAAAATATTTTTTTTATTATTATAGTGAGCAAAATGACCACTTCCGAAATCGAAAATGACCAAAATGACCTTGACCAAAATGACCACGTTGGGACAACACAGCTGCCGAAATTATCTGTTATCATGTAGATGCAGAACGCATCTATGCAGGGGTGATAAAAAGGTGTAATACGCCATGTGTAATAGCTGTAAAATCAAGATGTTATGGTAGCTACAGATAATCTCAACTAAAAGTAGGTTTTGATACGCCGGACAGATTGAGCCATGTGTAAAATCTGGTCGAATACAGATTACTTGTATCTGTCTCCCCAGAGTCGCAGCATCTGCTGGTATAGCTTTTCTTCTGCCGGTGTGTGCTGCGGATGCCACAGCCGTTGGTCGGTGAGTTCGTCGGGCATGTATTGCTGCTGACAGAAGTTGCCTGGATAATCATGCGGATACTGGTAGCCGTCGCTATATCCCAGTTGTTTCATCAGCTCCGTAGGTGCGTTTCTCAGATGCAGGGGCACAGGTTGGTTGCCTGTTTCTTTGACCGTCTGCAGGGCTTCACCTATGCCCATATAGGCGGAATTGCTCTTTGGCGATGCAGCCAGATAGACACATGCCTCTGCCAAAGCGATGCGTGCCTCGGGCCATCCTATCTTCATAACGGTGTCAAAGGCTGCATTGGCTAACAGAAGTGCGTTGGGGTTTGCCAGGCCGATGTCTTCTGATGCGCTGATGACGAGTCGTCGTGCGATGAATTCCGGGTCTTCGCCGCCTTCTATCATGCGTGCCATCCAATAGAGCGCTGCGTCAGGGTCGCTGCCTCGTATGCTTTTGATGAATGCGGAGATGATGTCGTAGTGCATCTCTCCCTGCTTGTCGTATGCCAAAGGGTTTTGCTGTATGCGCTCAGCCACAAGGGAATCCGTGATTTCTATCGGGTCGGCAGAGGACGATTCTACTACGAGTTGCAGGATGTTGAGGAGTTTTCGGGCGTCACCGCCGGAATAGCGCAGCAATGCAGCGGTCTCTTTAAGCCTTATTTCGTGTGCTTTCAGTTCTGTATCGGTAGTGATAGCCCGTTGAAGCAGCTGCTCAAGGTCGCTCTTGTCAAGGCTCTTCAATGTAAACAGCTGACAACGCGAGAGAAGCGGACGAATTACCTCAAAGGAAGGATTTTCGGTGGTGGCTCCAATGAGGGTAACGATACCTCTCTCTACGGCACCAAGGAGAGAGTCTTGCTGCGACTTGGAGAAACGGTGGATCTCGTCTATAAATAAAATAGGAGATGCTGCATTTCTGTGAGTCTCTGCAGGATTTCCACTCTCGGTGGGTGATGTCATAGCAGAAAACAGATTGCCGCTGTGCATGCTGGAGTATTGGCGCGCTTTCTCTATGACATCCCTCACGTCTTTTACGCCGCTGGTGACAGCAGACAGCGTGTAGAAAGGTGTCTCAAGCCGGTGCGCGATGATCTGTGCCAAGGTGGTTTTACCAACCCCCGGCGGTCCCCATAATATAAAAGAGGTGATGTTGCCGGAGTCAATCATCTTGCGCAGCACTGCCCCTTCGCCTACAAGGTGTTTCTGCCCGATATAATCGTCCAGTGTCGTAGGTCTCAATCGTTCTGCTAATGGCTTGTTCATTTCTTTCTGCGTTTCGGATTGTTTGAATGGTTGTGTGTATTCTTATTTCTCGCGCTTCCGCCATCGTGTTGTCTTTCCTCTTTGTACCAAAAGAAGTGACGGTTCTGTGCCAGTTTCTCTTCCGGCGTCTTGGCCGTGAATACAGGCTCTAAGGTGTAGGGGTCTAAACCTGTGTAGAACATCTCGGTCGCGGTTGTCATCGGGGTGGGGGTGAAGTCCTGTACCTGTTCGAGCTTATATCCCATCTTCTTGGTTATGTCAGCCAGGTTTATCATGTCGGCCTCGGTACATCCGGGATGAGAAGAAATGAAGTAAGGTATGAGCTGCTGCCTAAGTCCACACTCCCTGTTCACGCGGTCAAAGATTTTCTTGAAGTCAAAGAATAGCCTGAAAGAGGGCTTGCGCATATAGTTCAGTACTCTGTCTGAGGTGTGTTCTGGAGCCACTTTCAGTCGCCCTGACACATGTTTGGCAATCAGTTCCCGTGCATAGTGTGCCGCTGCTGTCTGTTCTTGCTGTGAGCCGTTCCTCATGGAGTGGAGCAGGAGGTCATACCTCACACCTGAGCCGATGAAGCTTTTCTTGATTTCGGGTAGGGCGTCAACGGCGTGATAGATGTCCAGAAGCTGAGAATGGTCGGTGTTCAGGTTTGGGCATATTTTGGGGTGCAGGCAAGACGGTCTCTTGCATACGCTGCATGCCTTTTGGTTCTTTCCCTTCATGCCATACATGTTGGCTGATGGGCCTCCAAGATCAGAGATATATCCTTTGAAGCCGTCGAGCTTTACTATCTCTTTGACTTCACGCATGATACTTTCCTTAGACCTGCAGGATATGAATTTTCCCTGATGTGCAGAGATGGTGCAGAAGGCGCATCCCCCGAAACATCCCCGGTGAATGTTGACGGAGAATTTTATCATGTCGTATGCAGGAATGCGTTTTCCCTTATATTTCGGGTGTGGCACACGCTGATACGGCAGGTCAAATGAGGCGTCTATCTCTGCTGTGGAGGGTGGGGGATATGGCGGGTTGACCACAATGCACCTGTTGCCGATGCCCTGCAGTAAGCGCGAGGCGTGCAGCTTGTTGGATTCCTCCTCTATATGACGGAAGTTCTCGGCTTGCGAACGCTTGCTCTGCAAACATTCCTCATGTGAGTGCAACAGAATGTCGTCAGACGTGATTTGTATTGAAGAGCGGTCAGCAAGATATACGATTTGCGGAATGTCGTGTATTTCATCAATGGATTGCCCTTCAGCCAATCTGCGAGCTATCTCTACGGTTACTTTCTCGCCCATTCCGTAGGTTATCATGTCTGCACCTGACGAAACAAGAATGGAAGGCATAAGTTTGTCTTGCCAATAGTCGTAGTGCGTCAGTCTTCGCAATGAAGCCTCAATGCCACCAAGTATTACCGGAACATCGGGAAACAGTTGCTTCAGGATTTTGGTATAGACAATAGTGGGATATTCCGGCCTGCAGTCGTGGCGTCCGTCGGGAGAATATGCATCTTCGGAGCGCAGCCTTTTGCGTGCTGTGTATTTATTTACCATTGAATCCATGCACCCTGGCGAGATGCCGAAGAAGAGTCGGGGCCTTCCGAGTTTCTTGAAGTCACGGTAATC
>DEKQ01000089.1:1106-15141 GCA_002353975.1 Prevotellaceae bacterium UBA2718 | reverse complement strand
CACTCAATATGTGTTTGTAAATTTCGGAATAAGTGTTATACATACAAAACTGTATTGAATAGGATTTTATGCAAAGAGAAGTGGGGGATGCGTCAATCTTGACACATCCCCCACTCTGTAATATTACCAAACTTTCAAACACTTATATTTCGTCGAACTCACGTTAATATATCTGAAGCTGGAAGAGAGTTTTTACGGAATGGGAGGTGTATAAAAAAACGAAACGTCCGCACTTCGCAGTGTGAACGTTCCAATCTCAATAGGTATTAGCTTTTCTTAAGGTAAAAAGATTGTATTCAGGATAACAGATGCAAAGTTAAGTCATTTTTCTTAAAGCGCCAAACTTTTTTTGTACTTTTTTTTGATTTCTGTTAATTATTTCTGTTTTAGTTGTCTGAATTACTCTTTTTTGTTTGACTTGAGATAAGTGCGCGCCAAATAGAGGAGTATCGCCAGAGCGACTGCTGCGAGGATGATGTATTTTATCCATTCGCTGTATTCCATGATTTTGTCAGAGAGCTCATCCTTGGTGACAAAGGTATGCAGATACCACCCCAGCCCTGCGAGAATGGCGTGCCAAGCCGTAGCTCCTATGGTGGTGTAGAGCAGGAATCGCCAGTAGTTCATCTTCGCCAGGCCTGCGGGTATGCTGATGAGGTGGCGTATGCCAATGACGAGACGTCCGGTAATGGTGGCTACGGCACCGTGGTTGTCGAAGTATTTCTCTGCCTTCTCTACCTTTTGCTGGTTGAGCAGGCACATCTTTCCCCATTTACTGTTGGCAAAGGCATAGATGATGGGACGCCCGAGGTAATAGCCCGCGAGGTAATTAATGGTGGCTCCGCAGTCAGCGCCGAGTGTTGCAAAGAGAATGATGAGCCAGATATTGAACTCGCCTTCAGCCGCATTGAAGGCAGCCGGAGTGACAACAAATTCCGAAGGTACGGGTATGACTGTGCTCTCAAGGAGCATCAGGAAGAATACTGTGGTGTAATTAAGATTTGATAAGAGTGATGAGAACATTATGCATGAATTTTTATTTTTCAGTTTTCGATTTGAACTGCGAGTAGCGTTTGTACTCTTCTATTTTGCCAAGGTCTTTGCAGCAACGTGTCATGTAAGTGACCAACTGAGGCGGACATTCGGACATCATCCCTGCTTCATAGAAGGGTGTGATGATGGTCTCAAAGACCTGATAAGCCGTTCCGACATATCCCATCTCATAGAAGATTATTCCGCTACGGATGACTGTGATGACGTCGTAGTCGGTACGTTCGAAGGCTTCGCGGAAGTGCTTCATGGCCATTGTGACGTCACGTTTCTCAAGATATATGGAGCCCAGGAACAGACAGGGCTGTTCCATATCGGGATATAGCTGTGCGCACTTGGTGAAGTATTCTATAGCCTCGTCGTATTTTCCCTGGTCGTATCTCACGCATCCCATTGCAAGGAGTGCCTCATCGCTGTCAGGGTCTATGGCAAGGGCGTACTCTGCACACTCGGCAGCTTTGTCTGTCAGGCTTGCCTGCTGACGTTCGTCTGAATCCGCGTGTTCTTCGCCGCTATTGCCATTGGCAGCAGTCGTGCTTGTATCCCGGCAGTTGTAGTAGGTGTCATAGAGCTCCATCCAGCCGTTGAAGTTATAAGGGTCGTAGTCAAGGGCCTTGTTGAGGTTTTCTATAACCTTGTCTGTCCTGCCTGCTGCATGATAGATGCGAGCCCAGGTCTCGTAGTATTCGTACTCCATGTCCTCTACAGGCGCTGTCATCTTCTCCATCCAGGTCTTTGCGAACCCCTCATACCCCAGGTCGGCGTACATCATGGCGATATCGAGCGGCATGCGGGCCAGTTCCTCCTCTTCGTAGGCTTCATCGGCATCAGAGTCCTTCTCGGACATGAACTCCGCATATTTCCTCTTTAGAAGTGCCTCCGCCTCATTGGCCTTTCCTTTATATATCAGCAGTTCGGCCTCGATGTATGCAGCCTCGATGTAATTATCAGGATCTTTGACAAGTCGGAAAGCCTCCTCCGCCTTCTTTGCATCATGTTCGTCAATGAGCGCCATGCGTGCCTTGAAGAGCAGCGCCGACGCTTCGTCAGGATGCAGTTCGGTACAATAGTCAGCTGCCTCTGACGCTTTCCCGTATTCGTAGATGGAGTGATAGTATTCGGCAATATCAATGAGGTCGTCAGAGTCGAGATAAATCATCTCGCCCCGCTGACGGGCATTCTCATAGCTACTGAGCATTTCCTTAAACTCCTTGCTGCGAGTGTATTTATTGAATTCCTTTTGTCCCATTGACTGAGGGTGGGATGAGTGAAGAGTGAAAAGTGAAAAGTGAAGAATGTCCAAGTGGAGAACCGCAGGACACGGTGGCAGGGTGAGAGATTTATGAAAGAATCTTCTGTAGCAGGATAGCGTTCTGATATCCCTCAGAGGTGAATAGCCAGTCATTCAGCACGGCAACTTTCGCAAACCCTGAATCTGACATTAATTTGCGCGAAGCAAGATTACTCTCTGCCACCACGGCTACGAGCTGGTGAAGATGCATAGTGTCACGTGCGTACTGTATCAACAGGGCAACTGCCTTTATGCCATATCCCTTGCCACGATGTTTGCGCAGCATTGCAATGCCCAGCTCGGCCCTGTTATGCTCGGGGCAGAAATTGAAGAGGTCTAACAGTCCTACTGCTTCGCCTTCATCGCTTACGATGACGAGACGCACCTGACGGTCGATGAAGATATCGTGAGACTGATTTGCCAGATAGTCCCGCAGCGCATAACGACTGTAGGGCACATTGGTAGATGAGGTGTCCCAATGCTCCGCATCATTCTCTATTGTGTATAGGAGGTCCAGATCCTCTGGCTCAAGTGCGCGCAGCTTCATTTCCTGACAAAGAAAATCGAGAGGTAAGTGATGACGGCAAGATAGAAGAAAGCCACGTTGGGAATGATGAAATAGCTGCACACCTCGACGATTGTCATCACCTCAAGAATCAGCAGCCTGATTGTCAACGCCCTTTTATACTTTTTCTGGTCCACGTACCTCTCTTGCCTTACAAACCACAGTAATGCGGGTATGCCAACTATGGTGAGGAATGTAACGGCATACTGGTAATAGAACACCGAAGAGTTGAAGATACTCGTTTCGGGCAATCCCATTGTGAGCGCCAAGGCTGCAAAGAGGACTACAGGAATAGCGAGGGCTATGTTTATGGTTTTCTGTTTCATCGTTTCACCTCCTTTATAAATCCGTGACGGAAAGCATAGAGAAGTTCCCTCAGGTCGTCAATCTGCTGCTGCAGTTCCTTGCCCCTGTCGGTATCTGCCACGAGCAGACGCCTGCCCGTCGTTGCCACAATCTGTGTGGATGACTTAATATCGCGTCCCTCGCGAACAGCATCTTCCACGTTGGTAAACGGTTCGTGCTGCACCAGTTCAAACTCGCGAGAGTGATATACGAGCGTGTAGCCCGCGATACCCGTCTCCTTATGATACGGCTCTGCAAAGCCTCCATCAATGACCATGATCTTTCCATTAGCCTTGATGGGTAGCTCACCTTTCTTCACATGCACAGGCACGTGGCCATTTATGATGTGACGGTTCTCGCCTGTCACCCCGAAGGAGTCGAGAATGGTGTCTGCGGTCTTCTCCAGTTCACGGAGTTTGAAGAACCATCCCTTCTCCTCTACGTGCGTCTCTTTTTCTGCTATGAAGTATCGCTCAAATGTAGCCATCTTAGCCTTGTCGAACAGACAGGAGTCTTTGCCACACCATAGGTACAGGAAGTAGTCCTTGGCATACTGCTTCTCCTGTTTCGGAGTGTCGTATGCGAAAGCCGAGCGTATCATCATGCCTATTTTCTTCATTAGTATATGTCCGGAACATGTCACTCCTGGCATTATCTCTACTTGCTTCAGCGTACCGTCCTCGTTCATAGGCACCGAAGCATGGAAGAGGAGATTGTTGTTATAGATGGCATACATGCATCCATGAGACAGTATCGTCTTGATATGTCTCTGCAATTTCTCTGAGACGCGGAAGGAGTGGTGCAGTTTCTTCATCAGCATGAGTTCCTCATCGGAAAATGCCGACGGGTCAGCTGGATTTACCGTCGGAAAGTTGGTGTCAAGCATCTTGTAGCGCTTGCCCTCCACCTCTACCGTACCATCGGAGAAGTTGATATGGTTGAGCAACATGCGGTCATCCATCTTCCATGAAGGGTTGCGCTTGATGATGGCTGCCTCTGCCTTGAACTGCAGTATGGTGATGGCCTTGTGCATCATGGCCATCAGTCGCAGAGTCTTCTGGTCGAAACGCCCCTCGTTCTCAGCATTCAGTATTGGCTGGAATGCCGTGCACGGATCATCGCCGTATGTCTCCATTGCAAAGGTAGCCAGCGGCATGAGGTTGATGCCGTAACCGTCTTCCAGCGTGAGCAGGTTGGCATAGCGCAACGACAGTCTTATGACGTTGCAGATACATGCATCGTTACCCACACAGGCACCCATCCACAATACGTCGTGGTTGCCCCATTGAATGTCCCATGAATGGTATTCACAGAGCTTGTCCATGATGATATGCGCTCCCGGTCCGCGGTCATACACATCGCCGAGGATGTGAAGCTGGTCGATGGCAAGGCGCTGAATGACGTTTGCAATGGCCGTAATGAAGTCATCTGCGCTGTCGGTAGATATTATCTCATCAATAATGACATTGACATATTGCGCCTTATCCCTCTCCTCCGTACGCGTGTGTAGCAGTTCCTCAAGGATATAGCTATACTCTGGCGGAATGGATTTGCGCACCTTGGAACGAGTATATTTGGAACTAATGACGCGAAAGACCTTCACGAGTTGGTGAAGAGTCATGCGATACCACTCAGCAAGATTGTCCTGACCGTCATCCTGTGTCTCCTGCATGGCATACTGGTTCTTTATCAACTCCAGCTTCTGCTCAGGATAATAGATGAGGGTACACAACTCCTTCTTGGCAGCCAATGGCATATACTCGCCAAATATCTCATCGACCTTGCGCGAGATACGTCCGGAGGCGTTCTTCAGCACATGAAGGAATGCCTCGTGCTCGCCATGGATATCGGCAAGGAAATGCTCCGTACCCTTCGGCAGATTAAGGATAGCCGAAAGATTGATTATCTCTGTTGATGCTGCCGCAACGGTGGGAAATGACTTCGCCAACAGATTAAGGTAGTGTATATCGTGCTCTATATTGTATTTCATTCTTCAGGATTTTAGTTTTTCATTGGAATATCACGTATCCTTCCTTCAATTCGAATCGTGACTTGAGACTCTTCTGCAGTTTCTTTGTAAACCTTTTCAGTCGTCGCTGGCGTAACTCCTTGCCCACGATATCCTCGTTGAAATCCCTGTTACGGAACAGGTCATACAGTTCCACCCAGTTTCTCAGCGTCATGCGCTTTGTCCCCATTGCCTGTGCCTGCACTATCATCTGTACAGCCCTGCGCTCCTCTGTCTGCGATTCTTCTATACGCCTTACTTCTATCGTCTTTGACATTTCTTCCAGCGAAAGCAGCTTTTTGGCTTTTTTGTTCTTATAACGCGGCAAAGCTGCAGCCTCTATGCCCTGAGGCAAGACGATATCTGCTTTCTGTGCTCCAAGTTTCATCAGTTCCGTGGCATCCTCATCATAGGCGAGGAACGAGATGCGCCTGAAGGACAGGCCTCCGAGTGACGGGATGTCTGTCTTGACATCCTCGTCGGCTATTGCCATCCTCACCGTTGCGTCAAGAAACTTCTTCTCATTATCGAGCAGGAACAGCCGATAAGATGAATCAAGGGCTTTGCGATAGCTCTCTGTCAGCGCGGCTGTCAGTTCGCCGGCATTCTGCTCAGTCATCTCAGGCAATACCTCTATGCGTTTCTTCAGGCCTAACCCCATGATGTCGTCTCTCTCCTTCTCATTGACGGCAACGACAGCCGTACTGCGGCTTACCATCTGTGCCTGATAGAGCAGCATCTTCCACAAGCGGCTCTTCCAGAAATCTATTTCCAATATCTCAGGCGCCAATCCCCGATGAGGTGACACAATCGTCACGAGCTTCATCCTTCGTGCGCATCGCTGTACTATGGCAGCCTTCAGGTCCCATGCCCCATGCACGTGTACGATATGAGGGCGACACGTTTCGATACGCGCGCGTACGTACTTATTAAATTCTACATATTGAAACGGACCAGCCCCATCCTTCATCTCCACCTGATGTATCGTTACTCCATATCTCTCCCTCAGGTTAGTCACGAGGGAACCCTGTAGGGGCGAGGACGTGAGAAGATGCACATCCATCACTTTGGATGTGGCCACAATCATCCTCAGCACCGCGTTGGACATGGTGGTTGAGCCGTTGAGATCAGATATGTAATGCAGTATTGTCACTGGATTCTAAAACATGTAAGCCTTAGGAAGATTGCGGCAGTTGTACTGACATGCCATAATCTCTCCGTATGCACCGGCTGAGCGCATCGCTATCAGGTCCCCACGGCTGCAGGTAGGCAACTGCTCATCTTTACCGAACACATCGCTTGACTCGCAGATAGGGCCTACAACATCGTATGTCTCCACATCAGATGAGGACGATGTAATGTTCTGTATGCTGTGATGGGCATCATACAACGCAGGCCTGATGAGGTCACTCATGCCTGCATCGACTATGCAGAACTGCTTCACATGACATTTCTTCACGTAGAGCACCTTTGTTATGAGGCTTCCCATCTGTCCCACTACGGCACGCCCCAACTCGAAATGCAGATGCTGACCGTCTCGCAGTTTCAGGTTTTTGGCATAGGTCTCAAAGTATGCCTTGAAGTCTGGTATTGGCTTGCCCTCGGGATCATCATACGAGATGCCCAATCCTCCACCTACGTTGATATTCTGCACTGTGATACCCTGCTGTTCCAGGCGGTCCTGCAACTCATTGATTCGAGCACAGAGAGCCTCGAAATCACCCATGTCAAGTATCTGGCTACCAATGTGGAAATGGAGGCCGATGAAGTCGATATTACTCAGTTCCTCTGCCTCACGAATGGCAAGCTCCATATCCTGCATTGCGATGCCGAACTTATTCTCGGCCAGGCCCGTGGTGATGTTAGCATGGGTATGAGCACCTACATTGGGGTTGATACGGAAGCATACCTTTGCAGTCTTACCCTGAGCCTTTGCCAGCTCATTGATAATCTGCAATTCCGGCTCTGACTCCACATTGAAGCAGAATATGCCTGCCTCAAGGGCCAGATTGATTTCCCAGTCAGCCTTGCCCACTCCGGCATAGACAATCTTTCGCGCATCAAAGCCTGCGTTGAGTGCCTGGCGTATCTCTCCACCACTCACGGCATCTACGCCGAAGCCTGCCTTCTGTATCTCACGCAGCACGTCCATGTTGGCATTGGCCTTGATGGCATAGTGCAGGTGATAATTTTCGTGCTCCTTCAAGCTGTCCTTGATGGTGTCAAGGGTAGCCTGAAGGAGTGAACGGTCATAATAATAAAATGGTGTCTCTATGTTTTTGAACTTCTCTATTGGCAGATTCATCTCTTTTATTTCTTGTCTGTATGTTTGTGTGTGCTGCCTAAGGCCTCAGTCAGTCCTCCTTGTTAAAGAGTTTCGCAGAGAGATTTTGCAGAGCCTGCTTCTTGTCTGCCTCACGAATGAGGAACGAGATATTGTAGTTTGAACCGCCATAGGATATCATGCGTACCGGTATGTTGGCCATAGCATCGGTTACGAGGGTCTCAAAGCCCACGTTGCTCCAGTCCAAGTCGCCTACAACGCAGATAATACACATGTCGCTGTCAACGGTCACGGTACCATACTTCTTCAACTCATCCATAATTTTAGTAAGGTTGAATGTCTTGTCGATGGTCACGCTCACGCCTACCTCTGATGTCGTTATCATGTCAATAGGAGTGTTGTAGGACTCAAAAATCTCAAACACCTTGCGCAGGAAGCCCGTAGCAAGCAGCATGCGGCTTGACTTGATTTTGATAGCCGTGATATTGTCCTTGGCTGCAACAGCTTTGATCTTTCCACGTACCAACACGTTATCTATAACTGTTCCTTCTGCGTCAGGATCCATAGTATTCTTGATGCGTACCGGAACACCTGCATACTTGGCAGGCTGCACGCACGTCGGGTGTAGTATCTTGGCACCGAAATATGCCAGCTCGGCAGCCTCTTCGAAGTTCAACTGATGCACGGCATCTGTCTTTTCCACGATGCGTGGGTCATTGTTGTGCATGCCGTCGATGTCAGTCCATATCTGTATCTCATCGCTCATCAGCGCTGCACCAATCAGAGAGGCGGTGTAATCTGAGCCACCACGCTGCAGGTTGTCCACCTCATCGTATGCGTTGCGGCATACGAAGCCCTGAGTGATATAAATCTGATAGCCCTGGTTGGACTTCATCACCTTCGTCAGATTCTCCTTGATATAAGGCATATCAGGTTCTGAATTCTTGTCTGTGCGCATGAAGCTCAGCGCGTCAAGGAGTATAGCCTTTATGCCCTGCTCCTGAAGGTAGTTCACAACCATATTGGTGGAGATTACCTCACCCTGAGCTACCACTATCTTCTCCTCAAAAGAGGTGAATGTGTCCTTGGTGAAAGAGCGCAGGTATTCGAATTCCTTCTTCATGAATTCGCTGGTCTTCTTCTTCATGGCATCAGTAGAGTACAACTCATTCACATGCCCCATGTATTTGCGCTCCAGTTGGTTGATAACCTCCTGTGCACCTTCGGGATTCTTCTTGTAGAGATAATCAGATATCTCCACAAGAGAGTTTGTTGTGCCTGACATTGCTGAGAGTACCACGAATGTTGGTTCTCCTGACTTTGTTATGAGTTGAGCCACATCTTTCATGCGCTCTGGCGTGCCTACCGAAGTGCCGCCAAATTTCATTACTTTCATTTATTCTTTCTTTTTATTGTTTTATCATTTTATTTCCTTCACACTGATAGACCGTTCCCGGATACTTCTCCAGCAGCGACATGTTGTGTGTCGTTATCACAACAGCTGTTCCCGAGGCAGATATTTCCTTGAATACGTTCATAATCTGCTCCGTTGTCTCCGAGTCAAGGTTTCCCGTTGGCTCGTCTGCCAGTATCATCTTTGGTGAATTGAGAAGTGAGCGTGCAATGGCGATACGCTGCTGCTCACCTCCTGAAAGTTCGTGGGGCATCCTGTCCTCCATGCCTTCCATCTGCACCTGTTTCAGTACCTCGCTAATTCTCTGAGCGCGATCGTCCTTATTGTTCCACCCTGTGGCCTTGAGGACAAACTCCAGGTTTTTCCTGACATTGCGATCTGTGAGCAACTTGAAGTCCTGGAATATCACGCCTATCTCCCTGCGCAAAGCCTGTATCTCCTTGCGTCTTATCTTCAGCATGTCACGCTCCAGCACCTCTGCCTTGTCAGCCGTATCTATCTCCATTTCTCCATAGATGGTGCGGAGCAGTGAGCTCTTACCTGAGCCCACCTTGCCAATGATATATACAAACTCGCCGGGATTGACGCCAAAGTCCACATCCTTCAGCACCACCTCTTCATCATCGTGACTGATGTTTACGTTCTTATAATCTATCAGCATTGGTCTTATGTCAATGTTTCTTCCAACCGGGATTGTGACGCTCAGCCAACTCTGAGGCCAGGTCTTCTATGCGCAGCCCCTTGGATGTCAGCAGCACGATGAGGTGATACAACATATCTGACCCCTCATAAATCAAGCGGTCATTGGTGCCGTTGGTAGCTTCGATGACCAGTTCTAGGGCTTCTTCGCCCACCTTCTGCGCCATACGGTTCAGGCCGTCCTTAAACAGCGACGTGGTGTAAGAGCCCTCAGGCATCTCCTCATGTCGTTTCTCTATAAAGTCCTGAAGCTCGCTCAGGAACAGCAATGGATTCTTCTCTTCCAAAATGTATTATGTTTTTTAATTATTAATTATGCCTTATGAATTATCTATTTGTTTCGTTCCAACACGTGTCAGCTCCCGTGTGGCATACAGGTCCTACGGGGTGTACCTTGATGAGCAGCGTATCGTTGTCGCAGTCATTGAGTATCTCCACCACATTCAGGAAGTTCCCGCTCGTCTCTCCCTTGGTCCAGAGGGTGTTGCGCGTGCGGCTCCAGAATGTCACCTTGCCGGTCTCAACTGTCTTCTTGTATGCTTCCTCATTCATAAAGCCCAGCATAAGCACCACGCGGGTGTCGGCATCCTGAATGATGGCAGGCACGAGACCATTTAATTTACTGTAGTCTATTGTCATAATCTTACTGTTATTCCTTCGTTATACAACCATTGCTTCAGCTCCGGTATGGGTATCTCCCCAAAGTGAAACACGCTGGCAGCGAGCGCTGCATCTGCGTGTCCCATTGTGAATGCGTCGCGGAAGTGCTCCCGTTTGCCCGCACCTCCTGATGCTATCACGGGTATAGGCAACGTGTCAGCGAGCATTGCCAAAGCCTCGTTGGCAAAGCCCTGCTTCACTCCATCATGGTCCATAGAGGTAAATAGTATCTCTCCAGCACCGCGGTCAGCCACTTCTTTTGCCCAGTCAAGGAGTGTCCGCTCCACCCTGATGCGACCACCATGAATGTAGCAATGCCATCCATCCGCGTCATTGCGGGCATCGATGGCGCATACACACACCTGCGAACCGTATTTTCCAGCTATCTCATCAATGAAATCCGGACGGTCCAGGGCTGCGCTGTTCACGCTGACCTTGTCAGCTCCGGCTGCCAGCATACGATCGACATCCTCTATGGCGTTGATACCACCACCCACGGTGAACGGTATGTTTATCTCGTAGGCCACGCGCGTCACCATGTCTGTGAATGTCTTGCGGCCCTCATGAGAGGCCGTAATGTCCAGATATACCAGTTCATCGGCACCGGCATCACTATACGCACGTCCCAACTCCACAGGATCACCTGCCGAGCGAAGGTTCACAAAGTTTGTACCCTTCACCGTCTCGCCGTTCTTTACATCCAGGCACGGTATTATTCTTTTTGCTAAAGACAATTTCCTAATTTGTTATTTTTGCCTGGCCCTTCACATCGCGCAGGCATGATTTTCAATTAATTCCCAATTCGTTGATTCTTATCCGTCCCTCGTAGTACGCCTTTCCGAACACTACAGCAGGGATGCCTGCCGCGTCGAGGTTCGTTATATCCTCATTGCAACTCACGCCACCTGAAGCAATCAGGTGCAGATGTGGATACTCTGCCATCAACTGTTTATATAGCTCCGTAGCCGGACCGGCCAGCGTACCGTCCTTGCTTATCTCTGTACACAACACGTTCTTCACGCCCATGTCAACGTACTTCTTCAGAAAAGGAATCAGCTCTTCCTCCGAGTCCTCTTTCCAGCCGTTGATGCTTATCTTGCCGTTTCTCACGTCAGCACCGAGGATTATCTTCTCGCTTCCGTAGGCAGCTATCCACTTACTGCACAAGTCTGGATTGGTGACTGCGATACTGCCCAACGTCACCATTGCGGCACCGGCATCAAAGGCTTTCTCTATGTCTGTCTCTGTCTTTATGCCACCGCCGAAATCCACTGTCAGGTTCGTTGCCTCTGTAATGGCACGCAACACGGCATCGTTGACAATGTGCTTTGACTTGGCACCGTCAAGATCAACCACGTGCAGGCGTTTGAATCCTATGCGTTCGAACTCCTGCGCCTGAGCCACAGGGTCTTCATTATATATCTTCTTGCTGTCATATTCCCCCTTGGTCAGCCTTACGCATTTACCGTCGATGAGGTCTATGGCAGGTATTAACTCTATCATCTTAGTTCCAAAAAGTTCTTCAATATCCTCTCTCCCACTCTGCCGCTCTTTTCCGGATGGAATTGCGTTGCATAGAAGTTCCCCTTCTGTATCGCTGCAGAATAGTCGAGAGTGAAATTCGTTGTAGCTATCGTATATTCCTCATGCAGCGGCACGTAGTAGCTGTGCACGAAATACACGAAGTCTCCCTCGTTCAGTCCCTGGAGTATCGGCGACACCTGCTTGCCCTCTGCCTGCATGTGCTGCAGCTGGTTCCATCCCATCTGTGGAATCTTATCCTCATGGCTCACAGGTTGGAAACGCTTCACCTCCATAGGAAACACCCCGATGCACTCTGTGTCACCTTCTTCTGAATGTCTGCATAGCAACTGCTGGCCTATGCATATTCCCAGCACAGGCTGCCTCAGGTCGCGTATCACCTTGTCCAGATTACGTTCCTTCAGGTATGCCATAGCATGGCTCGCCTCACCCTGACCGGGGAAGATTACCTTATCTGATGACATCAGTACTTCTTTGTCATCGGTCAGCAGAGGCTCTATGCCCAGACGCTTCACGGCATTGATAACCGAAAAGATATTTCCTGCGTTATATTTTACTATTGATACTTTCACCCTTTCCTAATTGTGAATTGAGAATTTAGAATTTAGAATAATGATTACTGTCCGTTATCGTTAATTCGTTAATTTGACTGAGCGTTGTGTGGCGTGCCTCTTTGAGGCGCGCATTCCATCAATCTGCCAATTCAACCAACTCGTAGTTTCTTGAGCCCAGCCCTATCTTCTCACCCCACTCCAGGATGTGTGTGCCGTGCTGCTTCGCAATACGGTCCAGCAGAGGCTTTGTATTGTTATGTGCATCGTTGTGTATCTTCGTGATGATGTCGTAGCAAGCCTGATCCAATGCTACAGGGTCCAGCGACGACAGGATACCATAGTCAGCGATGAGCGGCTCTTGCGGATTTCCGTTGCAGTCGCAGTCGATGCTCATCTTGTACATCACGCAGATATAGACGACCCTCTCTCCATTGCCGAAGAAGTCGTGCACCGCCTGCGCCGCTGATGCCATTGACTCTATGAATGCATCCTGTGGCTTAGTATATCTCCATGCGTCAGGCACCTTTGATGTCACGCCGTGACTGTGGATATATGCCTTACCTGCCGTAGAGGCGCAACCAATGGACGCATTCTTCAGCACGCCGCCAAAGCCACCCATCTCATGTCCCTTGAAGTGTGCCAGGTTTATCATGAAGTCATAGTTCTTCATGTGATTTCCTACGATATCATACTTTATCCATGTGGTGTCGCGCACGGGAATGTTCATGTCGCCTTCCTCGTCCATGATGTCCACCTTAGCAATGTCCATGAAGCCACGCTCCTTGATGGCCGCCCAGTGTTTCTTTATGTCTTGGCGAGCACCGCCGTAAGCAGTATTACATTCCACGATAGTACCTCCGACCTTATCCACAAGGTCCTTTATCATTGCTGGGCGCAGATAGCCGGTTTTCTCAGACTCACCAGTGCTAATTTTCACTGCCACCCTGCCCTCTGCCTTGCGGCCAAGAGCCTCGTATGCCTTCACTATGCCAGCGGCGCTGATATCTCTCGTCACATAAACCTTACTCTGCGCATTGGCTGCCAAAGCAGCAACCAGCATTATGCCAGTCATATAGATTTTCTTCAAAACCTTCATAATAACTCTGAACTTTGAATTTTGAATTATTAATTATTAATTTTTTCAGGCTGCAAAATTAATAATTTTATTTCAAAACCGCAATTAATTAAAAACTAATTTGTAACTTTGCCGCAAAAATAATGCGTAATACTATCATTAGACACTAAATCTTTACCTATGTACACTCTCACCGCCGACAGCGGCAGCACCAAAACCACATGGCTCCTGACAAAAAACTCACGTCCCTCCCCCTCGGGGGAGACGGAGGGGGCTTCACGCTTCACCACACAGGGCATCAATCCCTTCCACATGTCACCTTCTGACATGCGTCGCATCATCAGCGACGAACTGCTGACGGCTATTGTGAAGGACGGTTCTGCCGACATTGCGAAATCCATTACCCAAATCCACTTCTATGGCGCTGGATGTACCAAAGAGAAATCACCCATACTCAAGGATATTCTCGCATCCTTTTTCCCTGACGCACATACGATTACGGTAGATAGCGACATGCTCGGTGCAGCAAAGGCACTCTTTGCCGATCA
>DEKQ01000089.1:830-1043 GCA_002353975.1 Prevotellaceae bacterium UBA2718 | reverse complement strand
TATATCCTTGGCGATGAGGGTAGCGGAGCCGTCATCGGCAAGACCTTCCTCAACGCCCTCTACAAAGGGCAGCACCGCGACTTCATTCCCACCTTTGAAAAGGAAACGGGCCTAACCCTCCCCGACATCATAAACAAAGTTTATCGTGAACCCCTTCCCAACAGGTTCCTCGCATCACTCGCGCCATTCATCAAATCGCATATAGAGGACCAG
>DEKQ01000089.1:288-771 GCA_002353975.1 Prevotellaceae bacterium UBA2718 | reverse complement strand
ATCCCTCACCCCTCATCCCTCATCCGTCGGTTTCGTTGGCAGCATAGCCTACCATTTCCGCGACCAATTGCTGCAGGCAGCCGCTGACGAAGGCTATACAGTCAGCAAAATTCTAAAGGAACCGCTATGACTGAAAGTTTCGCGCGTAAGAGCAAAAAGCTGTATTACTTAATTACTAACTGCATACGATTGTAAAAAAATAAGACTCACTATGGAAGACAAGAAATTAAAAGCCATGTTCTTTAACGGTAGTCCGCGAAAGAACAAGAACACCGCCGACATGCTCCAGAGCGCTATGCGTGGAACGGAAGCATCGTGACGAGCACTACGACCTTGACTTGAAGAACGCCTGCGAACTGGGCATCCGTTTGGTGGAGAAGTGTCGTAAAGAATAGTAATAGACTGTTAAATTGGAATTTATCGCATGATAAAAGATATCATATTAGTTGGAATAGGTAGTGGTATAGGTGGGATTTGCCGATA
>DEKQ01000089.1:0-201 GCA_002353975.1 Prevotellaceae bacterium UBA2718 | reverse complement strand
TGTCTCCTCATTGGAATCCTGTGGGGAGCGACGAGCCGTTTCCAAAACGTCTCTCCATCTTTCTCTTTGTTCCTCATGGTAGGTTTTTGTGGTGGGTTCACAACCTTCTCCACATTCTCAAAAGAAGGGCTGACCATGCTACAGGCTGATAGCTACATCTTATTTTCGCTCTATGCAATAGGAAGTATGATGTTAGGTATT
>DEKQ01000083.1:13521-25579 GCA_002353975.1 Prevotellaceae bacterium UBA2718 | reverse complement strand
GTCATACACACCTACGTCTATGCCATTGAAAACTACCAATGCTATGCGCCTTCACTTCACAACGTATGTGTGATGGCTACGCTCAATGACCACATCTTGTTTGATTTCTATGAATTCCTGACACAATACAGCCGCATCCTGTTCCCACTCTTTGTGTGGAACATCATGATATATCGCCTCCGTAAATTTAATTGGTTTACCATTACAGACTTCAATACCACAGCCTCAATAAGCCACGCGGGACTGCCAGAGCCTAACAAGATGCTTCAAAGACTAAGCCACAAGGTGCATGTGAAGATTGATGACCTGCGGCGAAAGCATCCAGGAATGAAAGATCTGTATCTCAGTACGCGCGAAAGCCTTCTGTCTATGGGCGTGACACCCGAAACGACATACCTCTACATTCAGGGGCATCATCTGTTTGACAATGTTGTATCGCCCACAATGCAACGTGTGTGTGATGCTCTAAGAAGGGAACGTGAACGGGAAATACGAAGCAAAGCAGTTCATTCTGTACAACTACAAAACGAACTGTCTTCCTACAACAAGAGCCAGAGTGACATCGTCTCAATGCTGAAGAAAAATCAGGGTTACATTCATTCTGAGCCATATAAGAGAATGAGGCTCGATGTAGAAAGGGTATTAAATCAGCAGAAAGAAAAACAAGGAGTAAACGATGCTATTCCGCAGAATCTAAATAATCCTTAGCATACTGTGCATAGTGCGCAGCGAAGCTTTCTGCCTGACCAGGTGCTGTTTTCTTGATAAACTTTGCCGGTACACCGCCCCATATCTCGTGGGCACCTATTTTTGTGCCTCCAAGGACGAGGGCTCCGGCAGCAACAATAGCACCTTCACCAACGTCTGCACCATCCAGCACGGTGGCTCCCATACCTATTAGGCAACCTTTACGGAGAGTGCAGGCGTGAACTGTGGCATTGTGTCCTATGGTAACGTCATCTTCCATGATGGTGGGACCTGTCGTATTGGTGACGTGCACACAGGCACAATCCTGCACGTTGCAGCGGTTGCCCATCGTGATGGGGGCGACATCACCTCTGACAACGGCACTGAACCACACAGAACATTCGTTGCCCATAGTGACATCGCCTATGATAGCTGCGGTCTCGCTGAAATAGCAACCCTCTCCCCAGCGGGGTGACTTATCGTATATTTTTTTTACAATCATATTTTTGAGTGTTTGTTTTGAGTTACAGTCTTTAATGTGCTAATCTGCTAAATGGAGATTTGTGCAATTTTGCAGGCATAACTATTGGAGTATCCACGTCTCCTCCTGAACCTTTAGCTGCCGATGTAGTTACACCTTTATGGTCAAAGTCTATAAATTCGTCATAGTTCCATTGCCAAGAGGAGTTAGCCACGCGACGAACGTTTCGGTATATTGACGCTCTTGATGGCACGTTGAAAGTATTGTTACGCGTATCTACAGAGCTATTCATTATACTGAAGTAAGAGGGGCGGAAGAATTTATTTACATAAACGTAAGCACCCGGATACCAACGAAGGTTCTCAGAGGCATATCTGTCATCAATTGCGAAGGGATATATCCAACTGGTACTTTCTATATCGTGTCCGCCGCTCACTTGGGCATCATAGTGTATATTTCGCATGTAACCGTTTGTAAAAAGGTTGTTGAATAAAGTAATAGCATAATCCGTGGGAGTCTGATATTCCGGATAGTCCGTAGGATCATCATACCAGTATTCATCACCAAGTTTACCGATGCCATGTCCTACAGCCTCATGTTGGATCAGTTCATTAAACACATCACCTTTGAATCCATACATTCCCTTTACATTTATGACAGGATTTACCGGAATATAAGAGATGGCATTGCCGACAGGGAAGCCATCCGGGCTCTTTCGGATTGTACAGAAATAGGTGACTCCGGCATATTGTGAAGAGTTTAGCAGAACAATCATAAGGCTATGGTCAAGGACGATATTTCTCGCTTCCTGCTTGGAGTAGCCATAGTTCTGCAAAGCTTTCTCTGCACAGGCCATAACAGACAGGGAGTCGCCGATTACCTCGGAGGATTTCTCTATGTCTGGGAAATAAGTTGAAAACGCAGTATTAAACTTCTTGGATCCTATGCCGCTACGTGCTGAAATGGCAGTAACGGAATATACATCGATGTAGGGCTTGAGTGATGACATCGGTTCACGGTCAAACAATGCATCAAGAGCTTTCTGAACTGCTTTATTGTATGTGCCATTGTTTACCTCTGTAATGTCGTAGCCGTCAGCCATTATGAAAATAGGGTATGCCTCCCCTGATGCTGTATGAGTAAGGATTTTGTTATAGGAAGCAGAGGCTGCCACGCTGTCAGAATGTGTCATCAGCACAGAGTCATCTGTGTCAACACGGAAATCCTCTTCCTTCTCACAAGAAGCAAGGAGGACAACAAATAAGCATACAAATAGTTTGAATGTTTTCATATCGGTTGCCAAAGGTAGTAAGTTTTTTTGATATAGAACATACCCATTAATGTGTATTAACCTCTTTTTAAGTATTTTTTTTATGCTATTGTTGTGTATCTCAAGTGCTTTTTGTAATTTTGCATCGATTTTTTTGCAAAAATAACATTTTCATAATATAGTATGGCTTATAATTTATTGAAAGGAAAGCGCGGTATCATCTTTGGTGCATTGAACGATCAGTCAATAGCATGGAAGGTGGCAGAGCGCGCAGTAGAAGAAGGTGCAGAGATTGTGTTGACAAATACAGCTGTGGCTATCCGTATGGGTACACTTGACGAACTTGCCAAGAAAACACATGCCGCAGCAGTAATACCTGCCGATGCTACAAGTGTGGAAGACCTGGAGAATCTTTTTACAGAGGCCCAGAAAGCTCTCGGAGGCAAGATTGATTTCGTGCTTCATTCTTGTGCCATGTCCATGAACATGCGCAAAAAGCGTACATACGACGATCTGGATTACAACTTCTTAGACAAGACGCTGGACATCTCTGCTATCTCATTCCATAAGATGATACAGGTGGCGAAGAAGCTGGACGCAATAGAAGAATACGGCTCTATCGTAGCTTTGACCTACGTTGCCAGCCATCGTACGTTCTTTGGATATAACGATATGGCCGATGCCAAAGCGCTTTTGGAGTCCATTACCCGCTCATTTGGATACATCTACGGTCGCGAGAAGCATGTCAGAGTAAATTGTATCTCTCAGTCCCCTACCCTCACGACAGCAGGAGGTGGCATAAAGGGATTTGACGGAATGCTGGACTTTGCCGACCGCATGTCGCCCTTGGGTAATGCATCTGCCGATGATTGTGCAGACTATTGCATGACACTCTTCTCTGATTTGACAAAGAAGGTAACGATGCAGACACTTTTCCACGATGGAGGATTTAGTAATATGGGTATGTCTCTGAGGGGTATGACTCAGTACAACAAGTCATTCATCCCTGAGAATACGGATGAAAAGACTGGCAAGATTATTTACGGATAATACAAGGCAAGTAATAAAAACTCATTAACTCGAAATCTTTCAGCTATATATATGGGTGGCTTTTTTGGCACAATACAGAACAAACGCTGCGTAGAGGAACTTTTCTACGGAATAGATTATCAGTCGCACCTCGGCACTAAACGCGGAGGTATGGCCACATACAGCAAGGACACTGGAGGCTTCAAGCGCTCCATACATAACCTGCAGAGCACATATTTCCGCACAAAGTTTGAGGAAGAGTTGCCCAAATTCTTTGGAGAGCAGGGAATCGGAGTTATCTCTGACACCGATGCACAGCCACTCTTGATGAACTCGCACCTTGGACGCTTTGCACTCGTTACTGTGGGCAAAGTGAACAATCAGGAGGAGATAGCAGAACAGTTGCTGTCAGAGAATATGGTTCTCTCTGAGTTTTCGTCTGGCAGGATAAACCCTACAGAACTCATCGGCCTACTTATCATAAAGGGGAAAGACTTTGTAGATGGTATAGAAAACGTCTATAAGACCGTGAAGGGGTCCTGCTCCATGCTCATACTGACAGACAACTGCATCATTGCCGCACGCGACTTCTGGGGACGTACACCTATCATCATAGGTAAGAAGGACGGTGCGATGGCAGCCACATCAGAATCTACGGCTTTCCCTAATCTTGGTTTTGACATCGAGCACTATGTGGGACCTGGTGAAATAGTTAAACTCACGGCCAACGGAATGGAAACTCTTCGCAAAGCTGAAGAGAATATGCAAGTCTGCTCTTTCCTTTGGATATATTATGGCTTTCCCACATCTTTCTACGAAGGACGGAATGTAGAGAGAATGAGATACCATACAGGATATGTGATGGGACAGACCGATACCACGGAAGTGGACAATGCCGGAGGAATACCTGACTCTGGACTTGGTATGGCAACAGGATACGCAGCTGGACATAACGTGCCATATCAGAGATGCATCTCAAAATACACTCCCACATGGCCACGCTCCTTCATGCCAACCAATCAAGAGACGCGTAATCTTGTGGCAAAGATGAAACTCATTCCCAATAAGTCCATGTTGGAAGGAAAGCGTTGCCTCTTCTGTGATGACTCCATCGTACGAGGCACACAATTGCGTGAGAACACCAGGGCTTTGAAGGAACTTGGAGCCAAAGAAGTTCACATGCGTATAGCTTGTCCGCCGCTGATTTGGGGTTGCCCATTCATCAATTTCTCAGCGTCAAAGAGCGAATTGGAACTGATTGCGCGACGTGTTATCATGGACTTCGAAACGGGCTCAGAGCACACAACTTCGCTTGATGAGGCACATACGGCACGTAACATTGAGATAAGCGATGAGACACTTAAGAAGTATGCAAAGACCGACTCGCCGGAGTATCAACGAATGGTAAATGAGATTGCAAGACGACTTAACATAGATACCCTTAAGTTCTCGAAGATAGAGACCATAATTGAGGCTATCGGGCTTCCAAAGTGCAAAGTATGCACACATTGCTTTGACGGTAGTTCGTCGTACACTCTGAAATGAAACTGTCAGATGCCCATACCCGGACACTATACAAAATCAAAATACATAACCCCTTAAAAGACAAACACCTTGACAAGAGCTATTATAACCGTTGTAGGTAAAGACACTGTTGGCATTATAGCCAAAGTGTGTTCATATTTGGCAGACAGCCAGATAAACATTCTAGATATATCCCAAACCATCGTGCAGGATTTCTTTAACATGATGATGATTGTTGATATGTCCAAGTGCAACACATCGTTTGACCAGGTTTCTTCCGAATTGTCAAAAATAGGACAAGGCATGGGGGTACAGGTGAAGTGTCAGTTAGAGGACATCTTTGATAAGATGCACAGGATATAAGCGAAGGAACTTTTGTTTAATTTGAGTTACTCTTTAACCCAACACACAAAATCTCTCCAATGATAAACATCAGCGAAGTGCTCGAAACCAACAAGATGATCGAGCAAGAGAACCTTGACGTACGCACTATAACAATGGGTATTAGCCTGCTTGATTGTGCAGACAAGGACTTAAACACTACCTGCGACAAAATATATCACAAAATTACGACGCTGGCCCAAAACTTAGTGTCAACAGGCGAGGAAATATCTCGTGAGTTTGCCATACCCATTGTCAACAAGCGTATCTCTATTACTCCGATTTCACTCGTTGGTGCATCATGTTGTAAAATACCGGCTGATTATGTTGAGATAGCAAAAACTCTTGACCGGGCAGCTAAGGAAGTTGGAGTAAACTTCTTGGGAGGATATTCTGCAGTTGTATCAAAAGGTATGACAAAGAGCGATGAACTGCTAATACGCTCTATACCTCAAGCCTTGGCTGTAACAGAGAGAATTTGTTCGTCAATTAATGTCGGCTCGACGAAGACAGGAATAAATATGGATGCTGTTCGCCTGATGGGAGACATCATTCTGCAAACAGCACAAAACACAAAGGAACAGGATTCTCTCGGTTGTGCCAAACTTGTTGTCCTTTGCAACGCGCCTGATGACAATCCGTTTATGGCTGGTGCTTTTCACGGAGTAAGTGAGGCTGATGCCATAATCAATGTCGGCGTATCCGGTCCTGGCGTAGTGAAGTATGCATTAGAGCAGATGGACAAAGGCAAGGAGACTCCTGCCAACTTTGAGACACTTTGCGAAACAATTAAAAAGACAGCCTTCAAAATAACCCGCGTAGGACAGCTGGTTGCCCAAGAAGCATCAAAGAGATTGGGAATCCCATTCGGCATCATAGACTTGTCACTCGCCCCCACCCCGGCAATAGGCGACTCCGTAGCTGATATCCTGCAATGTATCGGTGTAGAACATGCCGGAGCTCCAGGAACTACGGCTGCTTTGGCCATGCTTAACGACCAGGTAAAGAAAGGTGGCGTAATGGCATCATCATACGTAGGCGGACTTAGTGGAGCTTTCATTCCTGTATCAGAAGACCAGGGAATGATAGATGCCGTTAAGGCCGGAGCCCTGACTATAGAGAAACTTGAAGCCATGACCTGTGTATGCTCCGTTGGTCTTGACATGATTGCAATCCCGGGTGATACCAAGGCAACGACAATAGCCGGCATCATAGCCGATGAGAGTGCGATTGGTATGGTCAACCAGAAGACCACGGCAGTCAGAATTATCCCCGTAATTGGAAAAGGTGTAGGCGACACCGTAGAATTTGGCGGGCTTTTGGGATATGCACCCATAATGCCGGTAAACACTTTTGGCTGTGAGCGCTTTGTAAACCGCACAGGACGTATTCCTGCACCTATACACAGTTTCAAGAATTAATATACGACATTAACCCATGTCCCTGACATGAGAAAAAACATAACACAAACTCACATAAACTCTAAAACAAGAAAACTATGAAAAAGATTCGTGCAGCCGTAGTAGGCTACGGAAACATTGGCAAATTTGCTATTGAAGCATTAGAGGCCAGTGACGATTTTGAGATTGCAGGTGTTGTACGCCGCAATGGTGCAGACAACAAGCCATTGGAGCTTACTCCTTACAATGTAGTAAAGGACATCACCGAGCTGAAAGACGTTGATGTGGCTATCCTTGCCACCCCTACCCGCTCCTGTCAGGAGTATGCAGAGAAGATACTCGCTATGGGTATAAATACCGTTGATTCTTTCGATATTCACACCTCTATCGTTGACTATCGCCGTGCCCTGACACCTATTTGCCAGAAGAACGGTACGGTTGCCGTCATAGCTGCCGGCTGGGATCCAGGTTCTGATTCTATCGTACGCACACTCATGCAGAGCCTTGCACCTAAGGGACTCTCATATACTAACTTCGGTCCGGGCCGTTCTATGGGTCACTCCGTGTGTGTTCGTTCTAAGGCCGGAGTGAAGGATGCCCTCTCAATGACCATTCCCGTAGGCGAAGGCATTCACCGCCGTATGGTATATGTAGAGTTGGAAGAAGGTGCAGATCTCGCAGAAGTAACAAAAGCTATCAAGGCTGACCCTTACTTTGCAAACGACGAGACACACGTCTTTGCTGTTGAAAGCGTAGATGCCCTCAACGATGTCGGTCATGGAGTAAACCTCGTGCGTAAAGGCGTTAGTGGCAAGACTCACAACCAGATGTTCGAGTTCAACATGAAGATAAACAATCCTGCTCTGACAGCTCAGGTACTGGTTAATGTCGCTCGTGCCTCTATGCGTCAGCAGCCTGGATGCTATACTATGATTGAGATTCCTGTAATAGATTACCTCCCAGGTGATCGTGAGAACCTCATCTCACACTTGGTATAAGACTTGAGAAACTGTTTCTGTTAGACAAGGTTGCTTAAAAGTTTAACTTCAGATAGTAAGCAAGCGCAATTCATGCGTTTTGTCCTGAACGGATGTTTTGCAGCAGCGATACACTATGCGGTGTATTGCTGCTGCCAATTCTTTCTTGAAGTAAATGTATCTTACGCTATCGGATATTTAGTTAGTTTTGTGGTAAACTATTTCACTACCACCTACTTTACCTTCCGCAAGCAACCCAGTTGGAGACATTTCATAGGCTTCTGTGGCTCACATGGTGTAAATTTACTCCTCCATGTATTGCTCTTCTGGTGCATGATGCAGCTTGGAGTAAACAGATTTATTGCACCGTTTATCGTCATGGGTATAGCCATGATTATACAGTTCCTTATACTGCGTGTTGTGTATAGGAAATAATGTGCGAGATGCCTGATTTTACACTTTGCTCATTTTTCGGGCAAAAAATAGTCATTTTGTAAAATGCTACTTCGCATACATTTTGTTGCCATTCTTGATATATACATATAGGTACCTGTGTCATACATATAGGTACAAAATAAAAACGACAGCAGCTACAGTCGAAAGTGATTGTAGCTGCTGTCGTTATAATATATAGGTATTAAGTACCCGTAGTATGTCAGATGTGCTTACTTCCTACTTTACATTCTTTCTTCTACCCATTTGCGGGCATTCACAAATGCCTCGTGCCAAGGTGTCACAGTATCTGTCATTCTGCGTTCTACCGGATAGTAACCACATTGCCAAGGGTGCTGTGTACGTTCCGGATGTGGCATGATTGCCAAGTGACGGCCATCAGCACTTGCAAGGGCTGCAACATCATAGTCGGAGCCATTAGGATTGGCAGGATAACCATGACGATTATACTTGGCTACGATGTTATACTTGTCCTCTGACTGAGGCAGGTGGAACTTACCTTCACCATGAGCTACCCAGCAACCTATCTTCTGTCCGCTCAGCGAACCGAACATAACTGAATTGTTCTGAGGTATCTGTAATGTCACAAAGGTTGACTCAAACTTATGCGAGTCATTGTGCTGCATCTGGGCATACTGTTGCTTGTATTGCAGCAACCTGTCTGCGCTGAGTCGGTCTTCTGTGGCGGATTGCAGAGGGAAATTGTTGTCTATCAGACCAAGCTCAATCATCAGCTGGCAGCCATTACATACTCCGAAGGACAACGTATCCTGACGCGAATAGAATTTGTCCAGAGCCTCCTTAGCTTTGGGATTATACAGGAAAGCACCTGCCCAACCCTTCGCGGAACCAAGTACATCAGAGTTTGAGAAACCTCCGCAGAAGGCTATGACATTTACTTCCTCCAATGTTTCGCGTCCTGTGATAAGGTCGGTCATTGTAACATCCTTCACGTCAAAGCCCGCCTGATAGAATGACCAAGCCATCTCACGTTCTGAGTTAGAGCCTTTCTCTCGGATGACAGCCACGAGAGGCCGCTTGCCCTTTATGTTGTCACGAGACTCTGCCTTGAGAGGTTCACCGCTCAACGACCATTCCACAGGAATGTTGCTGTAGTTTGCAAAACGCTCAGCAGCCTTACCATTGAAGCTCTGTCTGCGATCAAGAAGGAATGAAGTCTTGTACCATACGTCACGCAGCTCCTCGATATCAAATGTGAATACCATATCGCGAGCAGCCAACTGTGTGTTTGGCACATTGGCGTTGCTTACAGTTTTCGCAATAGTTATAAGACGCTTGCCTTCGCTGACTGTCGGATTACCAATCTTTGCATATCCCACACCTGCATCATCAAGTATCTTCTTCACACGAGTAGCATCGCTGTCCTTTACCTGAATGACTACACCAGGATTCTCCGCAAAGAGAATCTTCACGATGTCGCCCTCTGCAAGTTTGTTGAAATTAATATCCAATCCACCCTTTGTGTTGGCAAAACACATCTCAAGCAGACAGGTTATGATACCACCTGCAGAAATGTCATGTCCAGCAAGAACCAAACCTTCTGATACCAGCTGCTGTATAGCGATAAAGGCATCACGGAAGTATTCGGGATTCATTACGGTTGGCACATCGCTACCAACTTTGCCTCTGCTTTGGGCGAAGGCAGAACCGCCAAGCTGGAGTTTGTCAAAAGAGAAATCTATATAGTACAGACGTGTGTTCTTTTCTGTCGTATTGATAACCGGCGAAACGGTTTTCTTTACATCGCTCACCTCGCCACCTGCACTTACTATGACAGTTCCCGGAGCAATTATCTTCTTGCCGTCAGGATACTTCTGAGTCATAGAAAGAGAGTCCTTGCCTGTAGGTACATTTACCTGCAAGGCGAGACAGAAGTCACTCAAAGCCTTGACAGCACTATAGAGTCTTGCATCCTCTCCTTGTTGTGCACGGCAAGGCCACATCCAGTTGGCACTCAGCGAAATACTGTCCATGCATGTGGAGCCTTTACCCTCAGGAGTATCAAGAGGAGCCCACACGAGATTAGTCAAAGCTTCGGCAACAGAAAGTACGGAACCAGCTTCAGGATTTGCCAAAGCCGCCTGTGGAGCATGGCCCAAAGAGGTAGCTATACCCTTAGTTCCTGTATAGTCAAGAGCTACGACGCCGCAATCGGATAACGGCAACTGCAACTCACCCTGACATTGCTGACGGGCAACACGACCCGTGACGCTACGGTCAACCTTGTTTGTCAACCAATCCTTACATGCAACGGCTTCCAACTGCAGCACATCTTTCAGATAGGATGTCAGTTGCTCATTAAGAGTAGTGTTGGATGACAATCCTGATGCGTCATACGTCACAACGTCATATTTGCGCGTTACGGTCTTATCATCCATAATTGTCTTTGGTGATGAACCAAACATCTGCTCTACAGCGAGGTCAAAAGGCCTCTCACCATCAGCCTGCTCAAAGGCAAAGCGATGGTCACCCGTTGTCTCACCAACCGTGTACATCGGAGCCCTCTCGCGGTCGGCTATCTTCTGCACGTGCTCTATTGAACTCTCGTCTATGAGCAATCCCATACGCTCCTGAGACTCGTTGGCTATAATCTCCTTTGCCGACAAAGTCTTGTCGCCTACTGGTAGCTTATCCATGTGTATGAGTCCGCCACATTCCTCAACAAGCTCTGACAGACAGTTAACGTGTCCTGCTGAGCCGTGATCGTGAATGGAAACGATTGGGTTCTTATCTTCCTCGCCCAATGCACGGATAACATTATATGCTCGCTTCTGCATCTCAGGGTTAGCACGCTGAACGGCATTCAGCTCAATACCGCTGGAGTATCTGCCTGTCTCTACGCTCGATACGGAACCGCCACCAAGTCCGATACGGTAGTTCTCGCCACCCATGACAACAATTTTGTTGCCTGGCTGAGGTTCACCCTTCAGGCAGTCACGCTTGATACCGTAACCCACACCTCCGGCAAGCATTATTACCTTGTCGTAAGCATACTGCTCGTCTGAGTTCGGCTCCTGATGCTCAAAGGTGAGTACGGAACCGCAGATAAGAGGCTGTCCAAACTTATTGCCGAAGTCTGATGCTCCGTTAGACGCCTTGATAAGAATCTGCTCAGGTGTCTGATACAGCCATTTGCGTATTGGCATTATCTTCTCCCAAGCCTGACAGTCCTTGTCCTTACTCCAATGCAGCTGTCCGTCTGTATGTTCGTCTCCCTTATCCTTGCGAGGATAAGACGTCATATACACAGCAGTACCTGCAATAGGCCAAGAGCCTACGCCGCCGCCCATACGGTCACGGATTTCTCCGCCAGTACCTGTTGCGGCACCATTGAACGGCTCAACGGTTGTCGGGAAGTTATGAGTCTCAGCCTTAAGCGATATAACGCTCTCTACCTTCTTTATTTTATATGTGTCAGGCTCCGCGTGGTTTGCCGGAGAGAACTGCTCAATCTCCGGACCTGCGGCAAAGGCTACATTATCCTTATAGGCAGAAAGTATCTTGTTAGGATTCTCCTGCGTTGTCTTCTTAATCATCTGGAACAACGAAGACTCCATCTCCTTACCGTCTATGATGAAGGTTCCGCCAAATATCTTATGACGGCAATGCTCTGAGTTTATCTGTGCAAAACCGAAGAGCTCAGAGTCTGTAAGCGGACGTCCCAGCTGCTTAGCCACCTTATACAGATATTCTATCTCTTCCTTTGACAGCGCCAGACCTTCCTGCTCGTTATGCTCCTCGATATTCTCGATATACTTTATTGGTTCGGGCTGCTTGTTAACCGTAAAGATTGTCTGATCCAGACCTTTATACATGCGCTGCAGCATCTCGTCGT
>DEKQ01000083.1:13103-13398 GCA_002353975.1 Prevotellaceae bacterium UBA2718 | reverse complement strand
ATAAAGAATCCGGCCAACGACGTCTCGGGTTCTCCCTTTTCGTTGGTCAGCAATTCCGCGTTATCATACAGCCAGCAAAGTTTCTTAACCTCATCAGTATCAGGCTGATGATTTATCTCTGTTGCTATGACGTGTTGTGAAGAAGTTTTGAAGAATAGAATCATATAGGGTATTTAGGATTTAAGTATTTTGAATTTCAACCGGAGAAATCTATTTAGTTCGACGTAAGGCCCTTGAGGTTTGATATCACCTGCCGTGGATTGTCCGATGCAAAGATGTACGAGCCAGACACCAG
>DEKQ01000083.1:12832-13094 GCA_002353975.1 Prevotellaceae bacterium UBA2718 | reverse complement strand
CCCCTGCCTCTGCCAATCGTGGGGCAGTCTTTCCGTTCACTCCCCCATCCACCTCTATAAGAGCCTTTGAATTACTTTTCGCAATCATCTCTCTGAGGCGTTTCACCTTGTCTATGGTGTTCTCTATGAATGCCTGCCCTCCAAAGCCCGGGTTCACACTCATCACGAGGACTAAGTCCACGTCTCGTACCACATCCTCCAGCATACATACCGGAGTAGAAGGATTGAGCGTCACTCCGGCCTTCATGCCTGCCTCGTGTAT
>DEKQ01000083.1:0-12785 GCA_002353975.1 Prevotellaceae bacterium UBA2718 | reverse complement strand
GCCTCATAATGCACATTCATCATCATAGCCCCAAGGGCTGCCGTATGGCTTATGAAGCGCTCGGGGCTGTTGACCATATAATGCACATCCAACGGCTTGCGGCATGCCTTGGCGACAGCCTCAAGTACAGGAAAACCAAAAGAGATATTAGGGACAAAGATACCGTCCATTACGTCCAGATGCAGCCAATCGGCTTCGCTGGAGTTTATCATCTCGATGTCCTTATCGAGATGCAGGAAGTCTGCTGCCAGTAGCGAGGGAGATACTATCATAATTGTACGCAAAAAGTCTGATGTAGTTAAGCACTTCGTCTGATGGCGTAAATGAGTAGTTGGTGTAGAGTTGTTTCATAGGCGGGATTTTAATTATTACATAAAGATAACGCCGCCCGTGTGATTTTATTGTTCAGAGGTAAAGAAAAAGTCGCAGACACCCATGAAGAAATGTCTGCGACTTCATTTTCAGGTAAGTGCAGTTCTTGCTTAACTCTTACTTTACCTTATCAACAATAGCCTTGAATGCCTCTGGGTTGTTAACGGCGAGGTCAGCAAGAACCTTGCGGTTAATCTCAATACCTTCCTTATGCAACAGACCCATAAGTACAGAGTATGACAGACCTTCCATGCGGGCTGCTGCGTTGATACGCTGTATCCACAGGGCACGGAATGTGCGCTTCTTGTTCTTGCGGTCGCGATAAGCATAGGTAAGACCTTTCTCCCATGTATTCTTCGCTACGGTCCACACATTCTTGCGTGCGCCAAAGTAACCCTTTGTGAGCTTCAGGATGCGTGTTCTCTTTGCCTTTGAGGCAACATGATTAACTGATCTTGGCATAATTTTGTTTGTTTTTGAACGCAAGCGAATTTAACTGCTCAACGATTTATTAATGAGTTGGGCTGCACAGCCATTCATACACCTTTAAATCCTTAAATCCTTAAATTACTTTGTAGCTTGGCGTTCGGTTTGACTTTGGGTGATTTCCTGATGGAAATACTTGTTTAACTCTCTATCCTGATGATAAGATTAGCGAAGGAGGAGGAGTTCGCGAACCTGCTTGCGGTTGGCCGTTACGACCAGGTCGCTATGCTGCAGATTGCGCTTCTGCTTCTTGGTCTTCTTTGTCAGGATGTGACTGTGGAAAGCGTGACGTCTTTTCACCTTACCTGAACCGGTGAAAGCAAAGCGCTTCTTAGCACCGGAATTTGTCTTTACTTTTGGCATTTTTTTGTTGTTTATAAATTGTTATTAATATGAGGTGGCAACGCATATACCGGGCGTTACGCACTCTCTTGGTCTTACTGTCTATTCCTCTCCGTCCATCTCTTCCTTGAGCTTCACCAGAGCATCCAGCCCCTTGGCGTTTCCTGCCAATCCGTCGTTCTGGCTTACGCTCTCCTGCTGCAACTGGTCAGCCGCCTCCTGCTCCCTGCGCTCGCGATCCATCTTCTGCTGAGACTTCTTCGCCTGGCCGGCATGTTTCGGAGCCAGGAACAAGAACATCTTCTTGCCCTCCAAGCGCGGCATCTGCTCCACCTTGCCATATTCCTCCAGGTCATTGGCAAATCTCAGCAGCAACACCTCACCCTGCTCCTTGAACAGTATTGAGCGTCCGCGGAAAAACACGTATGCACGCACTTTGTTGCCTTCCTCAAGGAACTCCTTCGCATGCTTCAACTTGAAGTTGTAGTCATGGTCATCCGTCTGAGGTCCGAAACGGATTTCCTTTACTTCCACCTTCACCTGCTTCGACTTCAGCTCTTTCGCCTTCTTCTTCTGCTGATAAAGGAACTTGGAATAGTCAATGATACGACAAACCGGGGGATTTGCATTTGGGCTGATCTCCACAAGATCTTCCTCACGCTGGCGTGCTAAGTCAAGCGCATCCTTAGTCGGCATCACCGTAGAGCCGTTGTCATCCACTATACGTACCTCGCGCACCCTGATTTGCTCGTTGATGCGATACTGGTTTTTTGGATTCTGTTTTTTGTTGTCTGTTCTCATTAACTGTTTTAAGTGTACGTCGTTGCTCCCTGCTATTTTCTTTATTCGCGCAAAAAGCGCTGCAAAGGTACTAAATTTTATCGATAGCACATCTTTTACTCTTTCCCTTATGCTATATGTTTACGTTTTTTTAACATAAATCATTTTCCTAAGGTCATAATTTTGAGTTAGTTCCTACTTTTCTTCCCTGCGTTGACCTACTTTACCACCAGAGATGAGTAACTTAACCGCCCGATATGAGTAACTTAACTCCCCGAGATAAGTAACTTTACTCATCATCCCCCATCAGTCAAACAAGTGCAAGGTGAATTTCACGCCCGATCGCACGGCCTCTTTTTTGGCTATCGAGGTGAAGAAAGAGATGTCTATGACATGTGTCGAAATGCCGTATCCCAATTCCGCGTATGGAAAGAGGCGGTCTGTGGCGAGCAGGCTAAGATACAGTCTCTCGCCTCGAATGAGGTAGGTGGAAATTTTACCCAGCAACAGGTTGGGACTTTCCAGTACGGCGTGCATTCTCAGGTAGCGGTAGCAGTTGTCATAGTAACGTCCGTTGAGGATATGAAAGCATCCCGACTTTGCGTCATTCCACGTTGGGTCCGTCATGCCCTCGTTAAAGTACTCGTAGTACACGAAGTCTATGTTATGCCGGTTTGTAAACATTCCGCCGCCTATTTTCCACAGCAGCAGGTAGAGGGGCGACAGATACTGACGCTTCGTGACGGTTGCCTCCCATCGCTCAAAGTGGGCATCGGCATCCAGAACGCCGGAGGTGCCGCGCTCATAGTCAAGCATGAAGGTGGGCCACTTGCTGCCCACTATCACTTTCTTATCGCCATTATAGAAGTATTTCTGCCCTGGGGTATAGGTGATGTTTATGTGGGGAGAAAAGGATGTGTAGCGGTTTTTCACATCATAATGTTCCAGTACCTCCTTGCCCACCCTGTGCGGCGTTCGTCTGTGATATATCACGCCTGCCTGAAGACGCAACCCGTTTACCACCTCTATATTATGTTCCAACCTGACCATAAAGTCACGGAAGAGTATATAGTAACTTGGAACAGGCTTGACTTCGCCCCCGTTCCCATCTGGCGACACGTCTTGATTTGCCGCATAACCTATATTGTCTTTGGGCGTCAACCTCAACTGGTCCGTAGCACTTCTCAGACCTCTGTGGTGTACTGTCAACAGTATGGAGGCGTCATATTTTGGGGCATAGACGAAGTTTGTTATCAGACGTCCCACTATCAGTTGAGGCCTGAAGTTATAACCAAGCCTAAGCTCTGTCTGCAGACTTCGTCCAGAAGAATGGTTCAACCTCATACGGGCATCCTGCTGATACGTTATGCCTCGCCAGTCAGAATAAGATATGTCGGGGTTGGTTATGCGTATCGTGCTATACTGGGAAGTCGTGAAGTTATAGCTATGGAATATGCTCTCGCCTATTGTACCCAAGGTCTTTATCCAGGGCTGCGTATGTTTGCGCCTTATAGTATCCTTGTCTATCACCTCATCCTGAGCCAGCGCCAGATTAGACTTTCTCCATCGTGGAGCGGCTTCGTCATACAGCCTGTTAGCCGTACTGTCCAATGGTTGCGAGCGATAGTGCGCTATGGCCAGGGAATCGTGTCTCGTATTTACGGTATCGAGGCTGAGCGAATACAAGGGCGTAAGGTTGTTGCGGTTGCGCTTCAGTATTCTTGACGGGTCATAGTCGTTTTCCAGAGTGTAGTAGTCCTGATTGAATACTGCATGACCGTCTATGATGTTGCCGTAATAGTAATAATGGAAGTCTGCCTCTGACTCTACGGGCCAGTATCGCTCATCACCCTTCTCACCCATCTTCACGCTCACATCAAACAGAAAATATCCCCAATAGCACCTGAAACTGTAGCGGGTGATGCTCTGCAGGTTACTGTCATAGGTGAACGTACCCCTTAGCGACAGCTGCGTTTTGTTCCTTTTGGCGCGGTAAGAGTAATATACCTTTCCCGGAGCAATAGAGTCTATCGAATAGTTATAGTATTTGGCATTCTCCTTTACGAAAGGCGACAGGATATGGTCTCCTCCAAGGAGGTAGGAATAATATGGCGTCTGCAGAAAGAGGTCCATCACCTCCTGGTTTGCCATATCATAGTCATCCACAGAACCATACCGATAGCGTATCTTTCTCGTGTATTTGGTTGTGCGGTTATACTGCTGCACGCCCACCTGTTCGGTCAGCAATTCCTTTCCCCCACGACGGTAGTAGCCTCGGTTCGGAATTGTGAAATACAGGAAGTTACGGCGACGTATCTTTGAACGTCCGCAGAAGTAGTAGAGACACTCATAGTTCCATTGCTTTGCCCTGAAGGAATCTGCTACGGCAAAGAATGCAGGGAGATTGATGTCCGTAGTCTTCATCTTGACCTTGCCTGATGACGTCATAGGACATAGCAACAATAATATAACGTATGTCAGAATACGGCTCATCAGCTACCTACGGGTTGTGGCAAAGGTTGTTTCTTCAGCTCTATGCGGAAGGTGGTACCTTTGTTCTTTTCCGAATAGAGCACATATATCTTACCGTCATGGTATTCCTCTATTATGCGGCGCGAGAGAGAAAGCCCAAGTCCCCAGCCGCGCTTCTTGGTCGTAAATCCCGGATTGAAGATATCCTGAAGGTTTCGGGCCTCTATGCCCTTACCATTGTCCGACACGTCAATTATCACAAGCCTCTCCTCTGTCGCTATGCTTGCCCTTATGTTTATGTTTCCCTTGCCTTCCATAGCATCTACGGCATTCTTGCACAGGTTCTCAAACACCCATTCAAACAGGAGCGGGTTGACCGTCACGAGTATTCCGTTGTCAACGGTATAGCTGATGTGCACCTTTCCCGATGTGCGGCGGCTCATGTACTGAACCACGTGACTCAGTATCTCCTCAAGCGCTACGGAACTCTTTTCGGGCGTAGAACCTATCTTCGAGAATCTGTCAGCTATCAGCCTCAGGCGGTTCACGTCCTTGTCCATCTCGGGTATCAGGTCATCGTTCGGATAGTTTTCCCTCAGTATCTCCATCCACGCCATTAGCGACGAGATTGGCGTACCGAGCTGATGGGCAGTTTCCTTCGACAATCCCACCCAAACCTTGTTCTGCTCCGCACGCTTAGAGGACAGGAGCGCCAGCAGGGCTATGGCAACAAACAGCATCACAACGGCAAGCTGTATGTAGGGATAGTATGCCAGACGGGTGAGCAGCACAGAGTCATCATAGCACACCAGCAGATAATCCGAGCTTGGGCTGTTCGGCTGCAGGTCCACGCGGATCACCCTGCCCTTCTTCTGCATCTTCTTGGCTATCCCCGACGCTACAGCCAGGCTGTCTGCCGTATTGCCTATCTCGATGTTGCGCCACATCTGCACATTGCCTTTTTTGTCAACCACGATAACCGGTATCGTATGGTTCTGCTCCAGAACCTTTACCACAAGTCCCAGGTCTGTATTCTCATCGGCACCTGCAAGATTGTGCATCGCCTCCGCCCATATCTCCATGCGCGAATGCTCCTCATTGGCCAGGTCGGTCACCATGCGGTGGCTGACAATAAGAGAGGCTGCGGCTATAAGGACAGCTGCAAGGATAAACGATATTTTCAGACGCGAGGTCACGTGAGTTTAAGTTTTTTCGGGGCAAAAGTAGCATTTTTTTACGACATTTATGTCATTGTTGCAAAAAAATTATTACTTTTGCCGAAAATTATGTCAACTATCCTATACCAATCACCAATCTTCGGACCTGTCCATTCACGCAGGTTGGGAGTATCGCTGGGCATTAATCTTATGCCTTCCGATGGAAAGGTGTGCACCTTTGATTGCATATACTGCGAGTGCGGACTTAATGCCGACCATCGTCCCTCTGCCCATCGTCCCGCCAGGGATGAAGTGAGGACAGCGCTCAAGGAGGTGCTGAGCCTCAGGCATACCCAGGGAGAGCCTCTTGATGTCATAACCTTCGCCGGAAATGGCGAGCCTACGGCACATCCAGACTTCCCCGGCATCATACGCGACACCATAGCCATACGTGACCGTTTCTTCCCACAGGCAAAGGTCTCCGTCCTCAGCAACGCCACGATGATACACAGGCCTGCCGTACGTGAGGCCCTGATGCTCGTGGATAACAATATACAGAAACTGGATACCGTAGATGCTGCATATATAAATAAGGTGGACCGTCCCGTATCATCCTCATATGATGTAAGGGAAGTAATAGAAAGCCTCAAGGCCTTCAACGGGCACGTGATCATTCAGACCATGTTCATGAAAGGCGATGATGTAGATAATACGGGCGAATACTACGTCGCTCCTTGGATTGAGGCTGTGAAGGAGATTGCTCCACAGCAGGTGATGATATACACCATAGATCGCGAGACGCCCGTAAGCGGATTGGAGAAAGCCGACAAGAATATGCTCGATGCCATAAGGGACCGCGTGAGGGCACTGGGCATCCCATGTTCAGCAAGCTATTAGAAATAAACTACACATAACATACACAACGCTATGAGAAAAACTATCCTGACAATCCTAACCCTAACCTTATCTCTGGCATGCTATTCTGCCGAACCTCTGGCGCTGGCTCAGAGGGCTAATGACTATTTTATGGCTAAATGGAGCGATCCGACTTCGCCTACCACAGGCAAGAAGCTGCGCCCCTCAAACCTCTGGACGCGTGCCGTGTATTACGAAGGACTCTTCGCGCTCTACAGCATAGACCCTCAGGAGCGATACATGAAGTACGTTGATGACTGGGGCAACTACCACGGATGGAATGTGTATAGCGGCAAACCTGAGACCGTGGATGCCGACCACCAATGCTGCGGACAGGCCTACATGATGAGATACCAGCAGGTGGGCGGAGAGGAAAAGATTGCAAAGATACGTGCCAACTTCGACCACGAGATAGCCAAGACCGACAACCGCCATTGGACGTGGATTGACGCCATACAGATGGCTATGCCGGCATTTGCCATGATGACAAAGATTACCGGTGACAGAAAGTATCTGGATTATGCCATGCGCTCATACATCTGGACGCGCGACACCTGCGGAGGCAAGCTCTTCAACCAGGCAGAAGGCTTATGGTGGAGAGACGCCAACTTCGTAGCGCCTTACAAGGAGAGCGACGGTAAGAACTGCTACTGGAGCCGCGGCAACGGATGGGTATATGCAGCGCTCGTTCGCGTTATGAACACGTTGTCACCCAAGGATCCATACTACAAACAGTTGAAGGCTGACTATCTCACTATGACACGTGCCCTGCTGAATTGCCAGCGTAGCGACGGTTTCTGGAATGCCAGCCTCGTGTCACAAGACTATGCAGGGCCAGAACTCTCAGGCACGGCACTCTTCCTATATGGACTCTCATGGGGAGTAAACAACAAGCTGCTTAAGGCAAAAGAAGTAAAGCCAGCCATGGACAAAGCATGGAAAGCCTGCGCCTCCTGCGTGCATGAAGACGGTTTCCTCGGCTACGTGCAAGGTTCGGGTGACAGGCCTGCCTCCAGCCAGCCATGCACCTACAACCGTGAACCGGACTTCGATGACTACGGCTTAGGATGCTTCCTGCTTGCCGCCACGGAATACTACAAACTAACCCACAAATAAAAGACTCAAGGCTCTAACAATAACCAGACATCTATGAATAAATCATTTCTCCTATCACTACTCTTAGCTTCATCACTTCAGGCTAACGCAGCAAAAGTAATAGACCTCAATCGTGGCTGGCTCGTAAATGGCAAACAGCTCGTAAACGTCCCACACGACTACCTCATAGAGCAGCCTTGGGTAGCTCCTTCTGCCGATGAGAAAGCCGACAACTCAGATGCCGGAGCCAACATCAAGAGCCGCCTCTCTGCGCGCGGCTTCAAGGAGCTCGAGAGCAGCACATACACCAAGATATTCACACCCTCTGAGGACATCAAGGGCAAGCAGATACTCCTTGACTTTGAGGGCATCATGTATGTTGCGGACGTTTACCTGAACGATGAACTCATAGGCGGCACGGATTACGGCTATGTCGGCTTTGAAATCGACGTAACGGGAAAACTCAAGCTTGGGCAGGAGAATACCATCAAAGTCGTTTGCGGTCAGGGCACGCCTAAAAATTCCCGTTGGTACACAGGTGGCGGACTCTTCCGCAACGTCTCGCTTGTAGCCAAGGATGCCCAGATGCACTTCCAGCGCCATCCGCTCTACATCACAAACGACGACGTGACAAAGAGCGCCAACGGAACCGTCAACGTGACAATATCCGCAAACGTGCAATCCACTTCTAAGCAGAAGGAAATAGCCCTTCAGGTCATCATCCTTGACCCTCAGGGCACGCAGATTTACTCGGCTCAACACAATCTGAAGCACAACCGCAACTATCGTGCAGGAGAGGAACTGCGGCTGCCTGCCATCGCCATCGCCAATGCCCAGCTATGGGACTGCGAGCACCCTAACCTATATACCGCAAAGGTACAGTTGCTCAAGGAAGACGGTAGCGTGGCTGACGAGACACAGAGCACGTTAGGTCTCAGAACCGTTCAGATAGTACCTGGCACAGGTCTCGTCCTCAACGGCAAGAAAGTGTTGCTCAAGGGATATGCCAACCACCATACCCTCGGAGCACTCGGCGCAGCTGCCTATCCCAAGGCAATAGAGAAGCGCATCGCTCTCATGAAGGAGTTTGGCATGAACCACGTACGCACCTCACACAACCCCTACTCCACCGACTTCCTCAATATCTGCGACCGCTACGGTATCCTCGTCGTTGACGAGCTATACGACAAGTGGAACGACCAGTATGTAGGCGCAGGCAGAAAGCCCTTCACAGAAATATGGCAGAAAGACGTGCCTGAGTTCATCACCCGCGACCGCAACCACCCGTCTGTAGTAGCATGGTCCTTGGGCAACGAGCTGCAGTCCTATAACGATATGCCGTTCAACGATTTCGGCGTTACCCAGTTCAAGCTCATGCGCACCCTCGTACAACGCTACGACAGCACCCGTAAGGTTACGGTTGCCATGCATCCACGTTACCGCAACTGGGAGACAGACTCCCTGCCATGTGACCTCGCTATGGTTACCGACTTCCAATCCTACAACTACCGCTACATGTACTTCCCCGGCGACGAGGCACGCTTCCCATGGATGACATTCTATCAGAGCGAGGCAAGTGTTTCGGCTATGGGCGAGAACTTCTTCGCCATGGATCGTGACAGAACCATAGGACTTGCTTACTGGGGAGCCATCGACTACCTCGGGGAAAGCCAGGGATGGCCGCTCAAGGGTTGGTCACAGGGAGTCTTTGACATCTCGCTTGAGGCAAAGCCAAAGGCATACTACATGCGCTCATTCTTCAAGCCCGACGAGCCTGTAGTTCACATCGCCGTGACCGACACTAAGGGCGACGTCATGTGGAACGGCGTGCAGACAGGCAACGACGGACAGAGCGACCATTGGAACCGTAAGCCCGGCTCCATGCTCGACATAACCACCTATACCAACGCCGAGGAGGTTGAGCTAATAGTCAACGGCAAGAGCTACGGCACCCAGAAGAATGACCTCGCATCAGCAAAGATGCGCAACCAGATACGTTGGAAGAACGTGGAATACCAGAACGGCTATTGCGAAGCCATAGCACGCACGGCGGGCAAGATCGTGGCACGCCATAAGATTGAGACCACAGGCGAACCGGTGGCTCTACGCATAGAGAGCGACAACAACGCCTGGAAAGCTGACGGTATTGACCTGCAGCACCTGCGCATCTACGCAGTAGATAAGAAAGGCCGCCGCGTGAATACCGCCACAGGCGAAGTCACCATCCTCATCAACGGTAAGCCCGCGCTGGTAGGCGATGCCAACGCCCCGGTAGCGACACTCGCAGCCGTCAGCAGCGGCAACCACTCTTCTGACGAGCTCAATATGGTCAACCATCGTCAGCTCTTCAACGGCTCTATCCTCGCCATCCTCCGTGCAGGACTCACACCAGGCAACATAACTGTCACAGCCACCTGCCCAGGACTAAAGAACGCAACGGCAAAACTAAAGACAATCCCTAACTGAAAAGAAACAGAACGATAGCTTTCCACCTCGGGTGGAATCAGAAAAATGAAATACGACATAACCGAAATATCTAACATCATCGGGGCAAAGCGCACAGGCGACAGGCCCTACAGTATCTCAATCCTGCTCACAGACAGCCGCTCGCTCACGTTCCCGGAGGAGACGTTGTTCTTTGCTATTACTACTGCCCGTAATGACGGACACCGGTACATAGCCGAGCTATACGCAAAGGGCACGAGAAACTTTGTTGTAACGAGTGTGCCAGAAGACATCAAACCCGATGCCAACTACCTGCTCGTAGATGATGCAGTCACAGCACTCCAGCAGCTTGCTACACACCATCGCAGGCAATTCCCCGACATCCCAGTCATAGGCATCACGGGCAGCAACGGCAAGACAATGGTCAAGGAATGGCTCAGCCAGCTTCTCACACCATCTATGGACATCACACGCTCGCCACGCTCCTACAACTCGCAGACAGGAGTGCCACTAAGTGTATGGAACCTCAGCAGCCGCACGCAGGCAGCCATCTTCGAGGCAGGAATAAGCCAGCCAGGAGAGATGCAGCGTATAGCACCCGTCATAAGTCCTACCATCGGCATCTTCACCAACATCGGACAGGCTCATCAGGAGAACTTCACGTCACTTGAAGAAAAGTGCAGGGAGAAATTGCAGCTCTTCAAAACCTGCGACACCATCATATACGATGAAGATAGCGAGACATTAGGCTCATCGGCTAAATTTTCGTCTTTGTTATCATCTCCGTCCCTCCACCCTTCAGGGAGGAGCGGAAAGGGTGCTCTGTCGCTAATATCCGTATCCCAGACAAACCCCGTGGCGGCTTTCTATGTAAACAGTATAGACGAAACGCCTGAAGGCAAAATCACCATTCACTACACCTACACCCCACCCTCTCAGGAGCAGGCTTCCATTTCAGCATCCTACACGCTCCCCTTCATCAGCAAGGCTGCAATCCACAACTCCCTCCTCTGCGCCGCTGCCGCCCTCCACATGGGGCTCACACCTGAGGAACTTGACGAGCGAATGCAGGCGCTTCAACCTGTAGAGATGCGACTCGAAGTAATACAGGCCCGCAACAACTGCATCATCATCAACGACTCCTACAACTCCGACATCCCTTCGCTTGACATAGCACTTGACTTCGCATGGAGGCGTTTCAACCGCCACACCACACTCCAGCGCTCAAATACCCTTATCCTAAGCGATATAGAGCAGACAGGACTCCAACCCGAGGAAATCTGTAGCCAGGTCATGCCGCTCATCATCAAGCGTGGCATAAAGAAGCTCATCACTATTGGTTCACAGATCACCCCCGCCACACTTCAGCAGGCAGGCATCTCCACTACGGGAATGCTCTTCGTCAACTATCACGACACCCCGCAGTTCCTGGCATCAAGCACATTCGGAACCCTGCGCAACGAGAACATACTCATCAAGGGAGCGCGCAGCTTTCATTTCGACGACATCACCTCCATGCTCATCTCCCAGGTTCACGAAACCACGATGGAGATAAACCTCAGCGCCCTTATAGGCAATCTGAATTTCTATCGCAGTTTCCTCAAGCCCCGCACCAAGACCTGCTGCATGATTAAGGCCGAAGCCTACGGCGCCGGAGCCATAGAGGTGGCCAAGACCCTACAGGAGAACAACGTGGATTACCTCGCCGTAGCCGTAGCCGACGAGGGAGCGGAACTGCGCAAGGCAGGCATCACGGCAGACATCATCGTAATGAACCCCGAGATGACCGCCTTCCGTACCATCTTCGACAACAACCTGCAACCCGAGGTCTATTCCTTCCGTCTCCTGCGCGCCATGATACAGGCCGCCCAGCGCGAAGGCATCACAGGATGGCCCATACACATCAAGCTCGACACGGGCATGCACCGCCTCGGCTTCCACCCCATAGCCGACATGGAGCAGCTCACCCGCGAGCTCACCCAGCAGAACGCCGTCACGCCGCGCTCCGTATTCTCACACTTCGTGGGCAGCGACGAAGACCGCTTCAACGACTTCTCACAGCAGCAGTACGACCTGTTCTGCAAGGGAGCAGACACACTTCAGCAGGCCTTCCCCCACCACATACTGCGACACATCTGCAATACGGCGGGCATAGAGCACTTCCCTGAGCGCCATCACGACATGGTGCGCCTCGGCCTCGGGCTCTACGGCATCAACCCCTACACCTCTAAAATTATCCACAACGTCTCAACCCTCCGCACCACCATCCTGCAAATCCACGACATTCCCGCAGGCGACACCGTAGGTTACTCCCGCCGCACCACCCTCAATCGCGACAGCCGCATCGCAGCCATCCCCATTGGCTATGCCGACGGACTTGACAGGCGTCTGGGCAACAGAAACGCCTACTGTCTCGTCAACGGACAGCAGGCGCAATATGTTGGAAATATCTGCATGGACGTAGCAATGATTGACGTCACCGACATCGACTGTCATGAAGGCGACAGCGTAGAAATCTTCGGCGACAACCTCCCCGTCACCATCCTCTCCGACAAGCTCGGCACCATCCCCTACGAAATCCTCACCTCCATCAGCCCCCGCGTCCGTCGCATATACTACAACAACTAAAGAGTGCTTCTCTCCCCCCCCACGGGATAGCCACCCCAATGGCACAAAACTTTCAGAAAAAAAACTTATCTTTCCGTCCGTGCCTTCTTACTC
>DEKQ01000079.1:2933-3262 GCA_002353975.1 Prevotellaceae bacterium UBA2718 | reverse complement strand
CCCAACGGGATCACTTTACGAAATCCGCAAGAAACTGAAATTCAGAATCTAGCGGATTCTTCTATTTGCATAACGCACCACATTTTCACTACTGAGTAAGCGTCCCTAAACAATATAATAATTATTTGTCAGAAACCAGCAACGACATTCTTCTGCTAAGAAAATCTACGCACATAAACCGCAAAAAAGTGCGTATTTATGTGCGTAGAATTCGTAAGTTACTGATTTTCTGTATATATTGCGGAGAGAACAGGATTCGCTTTTGCCTCAATAACTTTGAATCCTTTTCTCTTACTTTGCGGAGAGAACAGGATTCGAACCTGCGAACC
>DEKQ01000079.1:0-2845 GCA_002353975.1 Prevotellaceae bacterium UBA2718 | reverse complement strand
CGGGTGCAAAGGTACTATTTTTAGTTGAGAGTTGAGAGATGGAAAAGGAGAGTTTTCTTGATTTTAACAATCTTTATCTTTTTAGTACACCAAAGTAACTACTCAGTACCCCCTGGTGCATGAGTAGTTACGCTTGGATAACTCGCTGAAATTAGGCTCAGTTGCAATAGTCCGTGGATGAACTGACACACCGCCTACCCAAACAATACCGAAATGACGCATCCTCTTTTTGCCCTCATTATTAGGAACGTTTATGATCATCTCGAATCAGCGCACTTTTGGGCTTTTTGGTAGTGAATGTTTGTTATTTTTGTTGGTTTCTGCTGAAAAATGTGTAATTTTGCTGCCCGTAAGCAATAAATATATGTTGTGACTTGACTATTATAAGGAATTGTGAGTAAGAATAAACGTACTAAAACGGGAATTTGGAGCAGCGTCAAAAGGTGGTTGCAATCCCTTTCGTTCAGAACAGGAGTTATTGTTCTGCTATGCTGCATACCATTATACATTCTCTCCTTTGCGCAAATGCTCTTACCTATCAGCGCGGCTGCAAAAGGCGTGCTGTGGACAATCTTGTTCGGATTGGCTAAGACTTGTCAGTATGGCGGTCTTACTATTCTTGGTGTTGAGGGCTACAATCGGCTAAAAAGCTGGCTAAAAGGGAAGAAGGCTACGGGAGCCAGCACGGGCAGAACAATCAGAAAGGCCGAGCCGTCGGATATGGCCTCCATCATGCAGGTCATGGAAGCAGCAAGGGGCATCATGCGGTCATCGGGTAATCTGCATCAGTGGTCGGACGGTTATCCGTCGGAGGCCGTTATCCAGGGTGATATGGAGCGAAGTGGCGGATATGTGGTAGAAGATGCCAGAAGCATTGTTGCCTACTTTGCATTCCTGCCTTCGCCCGAGCCGACCTATGCCAAGATTTATGAGGGGGAATGGCTTGACGACGTGGAGCCTTATCATGTGGTGCACCGTATAGCCAGTTTTCCTCAGGCTCGTCATGTGTTCAGCGACATCATGAACTTTTGTTCTTCCGTTGACAGGAATATCCGGATAGACACCCATCGGGACAATCATATCATGCAGCATATCATAGCGAAATATGGGTTTACCTATTGCGGCATCATCTATCTGCTCAATGGTGATGAACGGCTTGCTTTCCAGCGCGTGTTGGAAAAGGATGTTTTATCAGGTGTCTCCGCTAATATAAAAGAACAAAGAACCGACAGAAATGAGACAGGTAGGTAAAGATATACTTCATGGGCTTCACGTTGGTTTCCCCATTGCGCTGGGCTACTTTGCCGTTGCCTTCTCGCTGGGTATTATCGCGGCCAAGGCAGGCCTGACGGCACCAGAGGGATTCCTGAGCAGTTTCTTCATCCGGGCCTCTGCTGGCGAGTACGGCGTCTATACGCTGGTAGCAGTGCAGGCCGCCTATGTCGAGGTGGTGGCCATGTGTCTGGTGGCCAACCTTCGCTATATGCTTATGAGTGCGGCTCTGTCGCAGAAGATTGCACCAGGCACATCGTGGTGGCGTCGCCTGCTGATGGCCGGTTGTGTCACCGACGAGATATTTGCCATCTCCATTGCCCATCCGGGCTATACACCACCCGCCTACACCTATTCGGCAGCCTTAATCTCCACACTATTCTGGGCTTCGGGCTGCGCAATGGGGATAACGGCAGGCAATCTGCTGTCGCCCGATATGGTCACAGCCCTGAGCATGTCGCTCTATGGCATGTTTCTTGCTATCATCATCCCGCCAACACGCAAAGACCGCAATGTGCTCTATGCCCTCATCGCCAGCTTTGTGCTGAGTGGGTTATGCGCCATTGCCCCCGTCATAGGCGAGTGGAGCAGTGGGATGCGCACTGTTGTGCTTACCATCCTTATCTCTGCTGTTGCCGCGTGGCTGAAACCTATAAATCTTGACGCCGATGAATCAATATAGTATAGTCGTTTACATCCTTATCGCCATATTGGTCACCAACCTCATCCGCGTGCTGCCTATGGTGCTCATCAAGGGGCCCGTCAAGAACCGCTTCGTGCGCAGTTTCCTCTACTATGTCCCTTATGTTACGCTGGCGGTGATGACTTTCCCGGACATGGTGCTGACCACACCGACGCCGTTGTCTGGCTTCCTCGCTCTGCTTGCTGGCATCGTTGCAGCCTGGTTCCGGCTGGGACTGTTTCCAGTGGCCGTTATCTGCTGTACGATCGTGTATCTGTTGTTATAGTGTTATTATTGAATGTGCTTTTATAATTTTTTGTTGTAATGATGAAAAGAATATGTAACTACATCTCTAAGTACATGGCTATGCTGGTGCTTGCTGCCGCACTGCTGGCGCTGGCCTTTCCCCGTGTCTTTCAACTGGTGCGCCCCACTGCCATCAACTATTTGCTTGGAGTGGTGATGTTTGGTATGGGACTGGCGCTAAACCTGCGGGACTTCCGCATTGTGTTCAGCCGGCCCAAAGACGTGTTAATCGGTTGTGTGGCACAGTTCACCATTATGCCGTTGCTGGCTTGGGCATTGGCCCAGTTGTTCCAGCTTGACGAGGCGTTGATGCTCGGTGTGGTGCTGGTGGGTTGCTGTCCGGGAGGTACTGCCTCCAACGTGATCACCTATCTGGCCAAGGGTGACTTGGCCCTGTCTGTAGGCATGACGGGCGTGTCGACACTGCTGGCTCCGCTGCTCACCCCTTTGCTGACATGGGGGCTGGCAGGAAAAAGTATTCAGGTAGATGTGGCAAGCATGTTTCTGAGCATTCTGTGGGTGGTGATAGTACCTATTGTGCTGGGACTACTGGTAAAGTGGCTCTGGCCTAAGTTCACCGAGGAG
>DEKQ01000132.1:23995-24850 GCA_002353975.1 Prevotellaceae bacterium UBA2718 | reverse complement strand
GGCGCGAAGGGCGAGGACGTGACCTCTAAGTCGCTGCTCAGCAAGATCAAGCTGCAGAAGACCACGGGCTTCGTGCAGGCGTAAAGACCTCTCCCCTGCCCCCTCCCCAAAAGGGAGGGGAAGAGACACAAGACACCCTGTATTGTCTTAACTACTTTAACTACTTAACTACTTTAACTACTTAACAACTTAATTATTATGCCAGTATTTATTCAGACTTACCAGGACAACAGAAAGACCATTGGGACGCATAAGTTCTATGGCAAGGTTATTGAGATGGGCGAGACGCTTGACCTTGAGGCGATGGCCACGCATATCGCTAATCACGGCTCTATCTGGAGCATAGACATCGTGCGCCCCGTGCTGATGAAGATGAAGGATTGTATGCTCGAGATGCTGATGGACTCTAAGCAGGTGAAGCTCAACGGCATCGGCACGTTCCGCATCAATCTTACCTCAACGGGCGCAGAAACCGAGGATAAGTTTTCCGCCGCCGATAATGTAGTGGGTGCCCACATCCGCTTCCGCCCCGAGGGCTGCAAGGGCAAGGACATCACGTCTAAGACGCTGCTCGCCAACAACTCCGTGCAGAAGGGGAAGTATAAGAAGGCGTAACGACCTCTCCCCCCGGCCCCCTCTCCAAGGGGCGAGGGGGAGAAGGGGGTGGGGAATTAAAAATTAAGAATTCAAAATTCAAAATTGTACATGGTACATCGTAAATAACCTTATGGCAACAGAAAATTCAAAATCCACTTGGAAGTTTATACTTCAGATTATATCCTATGTCTGCACCGCTATTGCAGGTATGCTCGGCGGGGCAGCATTGTGAACCTCTCCCCCTCGCCCCTTGGAGAG
>DEKQ01000132.1:16053-23882 GCA_002353975.1 Prevotellaceae bacterium UBA2718 | reverse complement strand
ATCTTGTTCAGCTGCGAGTGGCTGTTTTCTGCAAACTGCTGGGCGGTGGTTTCGGCATTCTTGATTGCCTCGGTCATCATCTTGCCCTTCATGGAGGGGAATGATACGAGCTCATACTTCACCTTCGGGGCGTCGTAGTCGCCCGCCACGATGGCTATGCCCTTCTGCAGGAGCTCTCCCTGACGGGACATCAGCTGGCGTACTTTCTCTACCTGTGAGGAGCTGACGGTGATGGTGGAGGTGATGTTATAGCGGTAGGAGCGGCGGTTCTCGCCATAGCGCTCGGCATTGAGGTCTATGACCGTGGGTGCGCCGATGGAAATCTCGCTGTCCTTGATGCCTCCTGCCAGCAGGAACTGACGGATGGCTTGGTTGGTCTGATTGATTTTGGAGTAGAGGGCGGGCAGGTCATCGCCAATCTCCTTGGTGCTGATGGGCCAGGTGACTTTGTCGGCAGGCACCTCCTGCTCTGCCAGTCCTTTGACCGTGACCTGACGGTCCTTGTTGGCGAAATTGTCAATGCCTCCCTTGATGCAGAGGCCGAGGAGGAGCATTCCGAGGATGAATGATGCTGAATAGATGATGTTTTGTTTCATGATTTCGTTTATGGTTTAATAGATGTTGAAAGAAATCGGACGGAGTTTTTTTTGAAAGAAATTAGAATAATAGGAATAATTATTCACTTTTCACTCTTCACTTTTATGTCTTTCCTTATCCGCCACTCCTGCGGGTAGAGGTTGTTGGCCCTTGAGCCGATGTTCTTGGCATAGCCAAGTGGAAGGCCTCTGTAGGTAACGATGACTATTCCCCTGGGCGTGTCGGGGGGCAATACGAGGGCTTCGCGATGCAGGTATTGCAGGGCTTGCATACGCGTGAGGGGAACCGTTGGGGCGTCGGCAGGTGCTTTGTCATTCGTCCCCTGTACTGAGGGTGACGGATAGAGTATGTCGGGATGCATGACTGCGCGCGACAGCTGGAAGGATGACTTGCGGAGGCGAGCATTACGGATTTCGTTACGGTTATCGTTTTCGTTAACACTATCGTTATCGCTACCCGCCTTGCGTATCACGGCCATGAAGAGCCCCTCGCCGCGGGTGATGCCCGGGATGAAACGATAGACGGGACCCTCCAGCTCTGGCAGGAGCGACGGGGTGATGTTCCATTCGGGCTTTACCTCCACGGGCAGCAACTCGCCCCCGAGGGTGCGCAGAATCCAAAGGACGTTCTCCTCATTCTCATGCAGATTGAAGGTGCAGGTGCTGTAGATGAGCAGCCCTCCGGCCTTTAGTCGTGGCCATACGTCAGCCACTATCTCGCGCTGCAGCTGGCTGCATTTCATCACGTTGGAGAGCGACCACTCGCCGATGGTCTCAGGGTCTTTGCGAAACATTCCCTCGCCGGAGCACGGCACATCCGTGAGGATGATGTCAAAGTTCTCTCCTGACCTGCCGTAATCTTCAGACGAGCAGGATGTTACCACGACATTCGGGTAGCCTTGCTTGAGGATGTTCTCGTAGAGTATGTTTGCCCGCTTGCGGTTCACCTCGTTGCTGTAGAGGGTGGCGTCCTCGGGCAGAGCGGCACGCAGGAGTGTTGACTTGCCGCCAGGAGCGGCGCAGAGGTCAAGGACAAGCCCCCTAGCCCCCTGCGGAGAGCCGCAGGGCACGGTGGCGGAGGATGGATGAGGGAGGGGTATGAGCTGGCGGAGGACTTCGTCAAGAAACATGGATGATGCCTCCTGCACGTAGTACAGGCCGGCATGAAAGAGGGGGTCGAGGGTGAAGTCGGGGCGCTCGGAGAGGTAGTATGCGTTTCTGCACCAAGGTACGGGGGATGAGACGCGTAGGTCATCGTCGCCCTCTGAGAGCAGATGCTGCTTGAGGGGATTGTAGCGGACGCTTACCGGCGGCTCCTCGCCGAAGGATGAGAGGTAACGCTCCCAGCGCCCGTCGCCGAAGAGACGGCGGGTGTATTCCTCAAACTCACGCGGGGTGGAGTGGTTATTCAATGAAGATGAACTCATCTGATTCTTCTGTTATCTGCGGTTTGCGCGGTTTTGGTGGGTTGGTCAGGTTACCCTTGTTGTCAAACATGTTGTATGTTGTCTTGAGGACACGGAACTCTGTTCTTCGGTTGAGGGCGTTGGCTGTCTCCTGTTCGGCGGGTTTCAGCTTGCCGATGAACTCCTCGGTCAGCACGTCTCCCTCGTTGAGCCACTTGTATCGCTCCGCCACCTTGCGGCGTATGCGCTTGGGGTTTTCCTCGCCATAGCCAACGGGGGTGAGACGCTCGGCTGCGATGCCCTTGCTGATGAGGTAGCTTACCACCGACTCGGCACGGCGCTGGGATAGCGTCTTGTTGTACTCGTTGGAGCCTTTGTAATCGGTATGTGCAGAGAGCTCTATGGTGATGTTGGGGTTCTCGTTGAGCAGCATGACGAGCGAATCGAGGGCAACCGTGCTGGAGGGCAGGAGGCGCGCTTTGTCGAACTCAAAGAAGATATTGTCCACGAGCACGGGCACGCTTATGTTGGCCAGCGGGAACTGGAGCGTGTAGAGGGCGGTGTCGGCTGCTGCGGTCAGCTCCTCCTTGTGGTTGAGGTATCCGGGGCATGAGGCCTGAATGATATACTCGGTGCCGGGAGTGGCGACATATTCAAAGCTGCCGTCGCTCTTCACGCCTATGCGCTGGTTGGTTCCGTCGCTTCCCACGATGCGTACCTGAGCCTCGTGCAGCTCGTAGCCATCCACCTCATACACCCATCCGCGTATCAGCTGTACGAACTCGGGGTTCTCAAAGGAGTAGATATGGTCGTTGCCCCTGCCGTCGCCCCTGCTTGAGGAGAAGAAGCCGCGATTGTGAGGTCCCTCGAAGGTCATGCCGAAGTCATCGCCCATGGAATTGAGCGGGTATCCCGGATGCTCTACGTGATAACGGTGGTCGCTGCCGATGGTGGCGATGAAGATGTCAAGTCCGCCCATGCCGGGATGTCCGTCGGAGGAGAAGTATAGGTCGCCGTTGGGACGGAAGGTGGGAAACATCTCGTCGCCCGGAGTGTTGATGGGCTCTCCCACGTTCTCCACTCCCAGGGTCATGCCCGATGAGGAGAGGCGTGTTCGCCAGATGTCATAGCCGCCTTTGCCGCCGGGGATGTTGCTGACGAAATAGAGCCACTGGCCGTCGGGCGAGATAGCTGGATGGGCAAAGGCGGAAAGGGTGTCTTTGGTTATCTCGACGACGGAGGACTTGCCCCAAAGGGCGTCGGCACGCTTGGATACTACGATCTGGGCGTAGCGGGGATAGGAGGCGTTGTACGTGCATTGGGTAAGGTAGAGCTCCTGCCCGTCGGGAGTGATGCAGCAGGCGCCTTCGTCATATTCGGTATTGAGGCCTGTGCCTATGGCTTCAGGCTTGCTCCACTTGCCTTTATCGTCCTTCTGGGAGAAGAAAATGTCTGCGGCCTTCATGCCCGTGATGCCGCTCAGCTCGTCGCCGTCGGCCTCGTTGCGCGTGGAGGAGAAGTAGAGGTATTCGTAGTTCTCGCCACCGAGACACGGGGAGTATTCACCTCTGCGTGAGTTGAATATGTCCATTTTCTTCACCTTGTAGGCCGAGCCCTGCTCTTTCCATTTCGGGGCCATCGTGGCGGAGATGATGCCGTTCTGCACGAGGATATTGTCGGGCAAGGAGTCTTTGAGCAGTTCAAATTCAGCCAGAGCCGCTTTGTAGTCGCCGTTCTTGAGCAAGAGACGTGCGTAGGTAAGGCGGTCCTCCGGCGTGGCCACGTTGTAACGTATGGCGTTGCGGTAGCCGCCGATGGACTTCTGGGTGTTGAGGAACTTCCTGTAACTGTCTGCCATCAGCAAGGCCCGCTCTCCGCGCAGCTGCTTCTCGGCGGCAGGAGTCTTGCTGTATGCACGGCGATAGTAATCGGCGGCGAGAAAGTATTCGCCTATGGCCTTTGCCTTGTTGCCCTTCTTGACGTAGGATGCGGCGTCGCATCCAAAGAGAAGCGGCAGTATGAAAAGTACAACAAGACTCTGCAACGCGCTTTGCATTAATATGTTAAGACTATGCTTGCTCATAGGGAAAACATTCTTTTGGCTGTATCGGTGGTGATGCGGGCAACTTCCTCGGGCGTTGTCTGATAGACCTCAGCCAGCTTCTCTATAATGTGTATGATGAAGGCCGACTCGTTTCTCTCTCCTCGATGGGGCACGGGTGCCATATAGGGGGCGTCTGTCTCGAGGACAATGCGCTCTAAGGGTACCGCATCGGCGAGTGTCTGGGGGAGATTGCTCTTCTTGAAGGTCAACACCCCTCCTATGCCGAGACAGAATCCGGGGAAGGATAGGAGTTCGCGAGCTTCTATTTCGTTGCCCGTAAAGCAATGGAAAATGCCCCGGGCATCCTTGTGGCGCTTCAGGATGGCGACCATATCATTCTGCGCCTTGCGGCAATGGAGCATCAGGGGAAGACCTGTTTCGCTCCCCCACTCCACTTGCCTCTCGAAGGCCTCGCGCTGCTCTTTCTCATAATCGCGCGACCAATAGTAATCCAGCCCTATCTCGCCGATGGCAACAACGGGGAAGGCGGGTTGCAGGAGATGGGCATGGAGTGCCGAGAGCTGCGCCTCATAGTCAGCATTCACGTCCTCAGGATGCAGGCCTATCATGCCGAGACAGAATCCGGGGTAGCTCGTACATACCTCGCGAATGCTGTCTGCGGAGGAGAGGTTGATGCCCGGAATGAGCATCTTCTGCACGCCGGCTTCCCTGGCACGCGCCACGACTGCGTCACGGTCAGCCGAAAACTCTTCGCCGTCAAGGTGTATGTGTGTGTCTATATACTGTAGCATTTACCTGTTTCTCTTAAGCATCTTTTCCGCATAGGCTCTGAGAGGTGCCTTTCTTTCAGCCGGGACGTTGACCTCATCGAGTGAGCGGATAGCCTCTTTGTAGTAGAATTCTATCTTCTGGAGAGCCAGTTTGTCTATGCCTAATTTGTCGTAAATGGATGTTATGGCGTGGATTTTCTCTTGTGGGTTGAAGTCCTCTTTTCCTATCCATTCCATAAGACGCTCCCTGTCCTCGCCCGTTGCCCGCTGCATGGCGTTGATGAGCATGAAGGTCTTTTTGTTGGCTATGATGTCGCCTCCGATACTTTTGCCGAATGTGGAGGCGTTGCCATAGACGTCAAGATAGTCGTCCTGCAGTTGGAATGATAATCCCAAAGCCTCTCCGAAGCGGTAGAGCCGCGCTACATCCTCAGAGGGGGCATCAGCCAGGAGAGCCCCTATCTTGGTGGCACACGCAAGAAGGACGCTGGTCTTGAGGCGTATCATCTCGATGTATTCCTCCTCCTTCACGTCGGTACGGCTCTCAAAATCTATATCGTACTGCTGGCCTTCGTTGATTTCTGAGGTTGTCTGGGCGAAGCACTCAAAAGCCTTGCTAAGGCTTGCGCCGTTGAAGGAAGCGGGATTTTTCAGCATCATGCCAAAAGCCAGGCACAACATCTCATCGCCCGAGAGGATGGCTGTGTTGACATTCCATTTTACGTGAACCGTAGGGTTGCCCCGACGTATTTCGGCGTTATCCATTACGTCATCATGGAGGAGAGTGAAGTTGTGGTACATCTCCAATGCAACAGCCTGCGGCAGGATGGTGTCCTCATCGTCTTTCCACATTTTGTAGGCCAAGAGCATGAGTGTGGGGCGTACACGCTTGCCGCCAAGGGACATCACGTATTTGATTGGAGCATAGAGCCCCTGAGGCTCTTTGTCCAAAGGAAGGTTGCTGATGTAATTGTTTATCTTTTCTATCATGTTATTTAGAAGTAGTTATAAGGAGTTTGAAGGAGTTAGAGGGAGTTAGAAGGAGTCAGGAGACATGTGAGAGGGAGTTAAGGAACTTATCAGAAGGAGAATGCGGCGTTTACCATCAAGCTCGATGAACTGACGTGATACTTTCCGTATGACACATTTAGCTTGAAGCGCTCAAGCATCAATCCTCCGCCAAAGGACCATCCCGCGCCGTGAGCCGTCTCCGTACCTCCGATGTCTTTGGTCTTCAGGTCGTTGCTGCGACGTGCGCTAAATCCGGCAGCAAGATAAAACTGAGGCATAAGGATAATGTCAACACCTATCGACGCGTGACGCAGGAAGGAATAATCCCAGTTGGTCAGATCAGAGAATGTGAGCGAGAGGCGAAACGGCATCTTAGGAAGGGCGTAGGTGACACCCGCAAGCAAGTCTATCGGCAGTTTCTCAAATTCGTCATCATAAGCCGACAACTGTCCTCCGAGGTTACGAACCACCAGCGAAGCCGAGAAGTCCTTGTCCGGATGATAGTAGTTAATGCCGAGGTCTATAGCCGCAGCCGTAGAGGAATAGGGGCCTATCTTGGAATAGATGAACTTTGCTCCTATTCCGCCTACGAAGTTCTTAGCCAAGCTGTAAGAGAAGATGCCTTCAAACGCCATATCCGACGGGGAGAATGTACCCAGATTTCTGTTCTCCACGTCTGTTTCCTTCATGGAGCCATAGTTAAGATAACGTACCGCTCCGCCTACCGTAGCCTTGTCGTTGATAACGTGGGTATATCCGGCAGTAAACATATTCACTCCGTCCATATAGTTCATGTAACCGAGCGAAACCGTCCTGTGGCTTACAGAGCTAAGCAAAGAGGGATTGGATAGTGCCATCGTGGCATCATCCTCTATTATGGAGACATTGTTACCGCCCAACGCCGCAGCATGAGCACTAACCGGAATGGTCAGGAAATTGTATGCTGACTGGCCATCGTCACAGAAGGCCTGCAAGCAACATAGCGATAACAGTATCGGTAAAACAATTCTTTTCATCAATACGTATAACGCACGCGAACACTATTTATTGAGAGGGAAAGACGAAAATCACGATTTTTTCTTGCACATATCATTTCTTTGTCGTAATTTCGCATCATGGAACAAAAACAACAGAACAACAATTCACGTCTTTCTATCGTATTCATCGGTTCGGGCAACGTCGCGTGGCACATGTCCCAGAGCCTGCATGAGGCCGGACACGAGATACTCCAGGTGTATAGCCGCAACCTCGCCCATGCAGAGGAACTGGCCGAACACGTGAATGCCGAAGCAACGGTTCAGCAAGAGTTGATAAACCGAAATGCAGATGCCTACATTATCTCCGTAGGCGATGACTCCATAGCCGAGATAGCCAAGATGCTCCACCCTATCCTTGACCCCGGGAGAGCCACAAAACCGCAGGTGGTGATGCATACGGCAGGAAGCGTTTCAATAGACGTTCTACACGAAGCGTCGGAGCATACTGCGGTGTTATACCCGATGCAAACCTTTACAAAACGTACTTCTGTTAATTTCAGCGAGATACCATTATTTGTTGAAGCAACGGACAAGGTTGCTGAAGAAGTCGTAAATTGTCTTGCCAACAGCATCTCCGAACATGTTGTTGCCATCAATAGCGAGCAAAGATGCAAGCTGCATCTTGCTGCTGTATTTGCATCAAATATGGCTAACCATTGCTATCGTCTGGCCGAGAGGATTGTGAACGAGGCAGGCTTAGATTTCTCACTCTATGCTCCGCTGATACGTGAGACGGCTCGCAAAGCGTCGGTAATGTCACCCCGCGAAGCACAAACGGGACCTATGGCAAGGGGGGATGTTAAAGTTATGAGCAAACAACTGGCTATGCTCTCCGACCCGCTTATGAAGGAAGTCTATGAGGTATTTGCACGTAGTATCGAAAGGGACAAAAATAAAAGCAGCTGTCTCACGACAGCTACTTTCCATTAACCTTAATAATCTAA
>DEKQ01000132.1:8973-16044 GCA_002353975.1 Prevotellaceae bacterium UBA2718 | reverse complement strand
ACCATGAAAAACACGTTGCAAAGTTAAGCATTTATTCTGAATTTGCAAATGTTTTAGATGAAAACTTGCTCCTCAGAGCTTATTTTTAACGTTCCTTAAAACTTTCGCCGTCCCAAACCACTATTTTTGTGATTAAAATCTGACTGACAATTTTACGTTGTTCATTCGTCAGCATGGGTGGATTTAATGAAAGTTTCAGCGAAACGGGGGCATTATCGCCTGATGGTGCATCGAAATGCGCCTCTACCAGCGGAAATTCTATGAGATTAAGCAACTCCTCGTAGCGTTCCTGCGACATAGTGTCAGGACGTTGCGTGAGTTGGATATTATCAAAGTTTATCGTCTTTATAAGCTTCCATTGGCTGTCATAGATTTTGCACACCGTCTCACATTCAGGTGCCTTAACATGACGCAAAAGACAATAGGTGTTTTCGTCAAGGCTGCGAAGCTGACATTCCGCAGTATCTCTCTCAACGTAGGTTTCGCGGAGTTCTTTCTTGATGTAAGGCAGGATTGAATCAGGTATTTCAACTGCCCCGGCAGGAATTGTCAGGAGCAATGAAGCTATAACAGAGAATAGTATTTTCATTTTGTCAACTTGGATGATTTTAATATACTGTATGCGCTATAGAGTCCTTTTTCTCCAGCTATGCTAAAGTCGTTCTTTGCCTTTACGATATCACCAGATTGTACGTAGGCTAATCCGCGATTGTAGTATGCTTGTGGCAAGCCCGGATCCAGCTCGATGGTCTTTGTCAGGAATTCTATTGCCTCTTTGTAATCTCCCTTCCGAGCCAGGAACGTACCCTTGCAATAATAAATGAACGCATTATTTGGATCGTATGAGAGTATCTTATCAAAATCGCGTAGGATGCTTGACTTCCTCATCTGACGCTCCATCGGGATGGCGGAATGGTCGAACTCATCCATCATGGCCCTGCATATAACATCCTGCCACAAGGCAAGCCAGTTGTCGGGATTAGCTGTAAGTACGGTATTCAAATCCTTGCGCGCATCTTCAAAATTATGTGCACTTGAGTATGCTATGGCCCTGAATAACAACAAGCGCATTATATCTGCCTCGTCCGTACTCTGATCTATGAGCTGACCTATGCGTTCCACTTCATCAAATGTTGACACGCCCGTTCCCTCTCCGATGTTGCCTAAGGCTGGAAGTGTAATTGCAGAAGCTTCTCCATTTAAGCGGGTCACGTATTTCTGCAGCTTTGAGCGGTATTCCTCCACACTCTTGTCGAAAGGAGAATAGGAGGTCATTCCAAGCTGACGGCTATTGGTGGTCATCACGATATAAGGCATGTAACTTTCGTTTGTCTGCCTGTTCTGCACCTTACCGCGATACTCACTCTTGTACTCGCGCGACTCATCCACATGATCGTCTATGACATTCATGTTGTATTTTTCGGGGTCAATGTCGCTTAGCTTTCGCATTGCATTGAGTTTGCTTTTGCTCCATCTATGCTGGATGCCTATATGCTTGTCCATCTGCAGGCGTAGGATATGAAACTCATCCATCTCTGCCTTTGCTATCATACCTAAGCGTCTGTAACACTGGGCTCGTCTTGCTAAACCTGTGATAAAATCGGGAAATTTTTCTATCACCCGAGAGTAATCCCTGATAGCTCCGCGAAGATTTCCCGTACGATCCAGGAGCGTAGCGCGGTTGACGAGAGCCATTATGTTGTTTGGCTCCAGTTCCAGCACGTAGTTGAAGTCTTCTATCGCCCTGTTATCGTCTCCCACTTGCTGACGCAGCAAACCTCTGTTGTAATGCCCGAGGAAGTTGTTAGGATTGATGTCAAGAGCCATATCATAATCAGACATCGCTCCACGCAGGTTGTTGATGCGTTGGCGAGCTAAGGCCCGGTTGATGTAACTGCTCGCATCCTTTGGCGAGAGGCGAATAGTCTTGGATAAGAATTCATCCGCCTCCTTCCATTGTCCTCTGTATAGTGAAATGTTCGCGCGCACGCGCAAAGCATTAACATTATACGCATCTATCTCAAGGGATTTGTCTATCCATTCCGTTGCCTTTACTGTATCTGCCTGGTGCAGAAAGGTCTCTGCCTTCAGAAGGTATGGAGCGGCAAATTTGCTCCAACGTGCGATAAGGGTGTCTGTCTGTATCTGTACTGTATCATACACTCCTTTTTCCATATAGCAGACAGCACGATTGTACCAGAAGTTCTGATTGTCGGGCTGCATCCTGATAGCAGAAGAATAGTCTTCTATCGCCCCATCAAACTTCTCCTGCCTGATGCGAGACATTCCTCGCAGGTCATACAGGGAGAGGACGTATGGGTTCAGCTCTATTGCCTTAGTGGCATCAGCCTCTGCCCCTTGCCAGTCTTCAAGATAGAACTTTGCCACAGCCCTCAGCTGCCAGGGCTCCCACTGCCAGGGTTTCTGAGAGATTGCTTGGTTAAAGTACTGTATGGAGAGGACATAATCCTCATAGTACAAAGCAACTCTTCCGCTGAGCAGCAGGCGCTCCACCTTGTATTGTGCATTAGCCGCAACGGCAAAGCACAATAGAAAAGCGACTATCAGACTCTTGTACCTTATCACTAAAACAGATAATGTGTATTAGTTCACGGATTTCGTAAACATTTCCCCGCTTATCTTGGAATCTTGACCTTGTAAGAACAACGGAACTTGCCTTGCAGAAGTGAGCGCAGCTTAGACTTGATGAGCTGTTTCCTGAGTGGCGAGATGTGGTCAATAAACATTTTGCCTTCCAGATGGTCAAACTCATGCTGCATGACACGGGCGAGATAACCCTCTATCCACTCATCATGCTCCTGAAAGTCTGCATCGCAGTATCTTACCCTGATGCGCGTAGGTCTTACCACCTTCTCATGAATTGCCGGCAATGACAGGCAACCTTCCTCTGAAGTATCGGTATTTGTTTCGTCAAACTCTATGATATGCGGATTTATATATACGTTCTTAAAGTCCGCATATTCAGGGAATGTGTCTTTCAGGTCCCTCAAATCTATCACAACGAGGCGAATAGCGAGGCCTATCTGTGGAGCGGCGAGGCCGATACCGTCACTCTCCGCCAGTGTGTCCCACATATTCTCTATGAGGGTGTCCAATTCCGGGTAGTTCTTGTCTATGTCCTGAGCAACCTTTCTCAGTACGGGCTGACCGTATGTATATATTGGAAGTATCATCGTGAGGATAAATAGTCTTGTAGAATTATAGTAGCAGAGATTTTGTCCACCAATGCTTTGTCCTGCCTTGCTTTCTTGTGCAGTCCTGCATCAAGCATGGTGCGGTGAGCCATCACAGAGGTGAAGCGTTCATCGTAGCCTTCTATCGGTATCTCCGGATGTTTCTTTCTCCATTGCCCTTGAAATGTCTTGACTCGGGCCAAGTTCTCTGAAGGTTGTCCGTTTGGTTGCTTTGGCTCACCTATCACTATGCGTTCCACCGGCTCTCTGCTGACATAATCATCGAGGAACGCCATGAGTTGAGATGTCTCAACGGTAGCAAGCGCACCGGGCACTATCTGCAACGTGTCCGTCACAGCGAGTCCGGTGCGCTTTTTCCCATAATCTATTGCAAGTATTCTTGCCACTCGAAAAATCGATTATTATATGTGGGGATCAGACGAAATGGCCCGTTTACTGTCTGTAGAGCAGCCAAGCGTCTGGATAGGTCGAACGAATAGAGTTGCGACTCTGCACAGCACTCTCCTTATTGTCGAATGTGCTGACAATAACACGATACATATTACGCTCTGCGTTGTAAGCCACCTGTGCATCGTATCCCGCACGATTGAGTGTGTTCTGCAGTCCCTCTGCGTTAGAGCGGACGCCGAAAGAACCTACAACTACGGAGTATGCCTTCAGCCCCTTACCGCTTATCACGCTGACATTCTCGCTACGAACGGAAACATTCTCGGTTGGTGTCTGATAGGATGGTTGCTGTGCCGGCTGCTCCAATGGAGTAACGACGGGAGCCTGCTGAGCTGTTGGATACTGTGGCTGGCTCTGCTCCTGTGCCTTAGCCTTCTCGTAAGCCTTACGATAAGCACTTTCTTTTGAAGAACTGCAACTTACGAATGCAACTGCTGCCATCAATGTGGCACATACAAATAATGTCTTTTTCATTTTGCTTTCTTGGTGTTATTGTAAAAAAGTTTAATATATCGTTTTAGTGTAAAAAATGCCACAGTTTCCGATGAAACCGTAATTTTACGGTACAAAGGTATAAAAAAATACAGATGTTTTCGGCCTTTTCGCTATTTTTAACACTATATTTTATTCTTTTCATTGTTTTTTTTCTTACTTTTGCAAAAAGTTTAGTCAGTAAGACCAATTTAATAACCATTTTAACTAATCAAAATTATGAAGACATTAGGTTACATCGCAGCCGTTGTAGGCGGAGCTGTAGCAGGTGCGACAGCAGCACTTCTCTTAGCACCTGAGAAGGGTGAGGATACACGTGAGAAAATCTCATCCGCGGTAAAGGACTTTTGTGACAAGCATCAGATACAAGAGACTATTAAGGATTTCTGTGACAAGCACAACATCTCTCTGTCAAAGAAGCAGGCAGAGGAGTTAGCAGAAGAGGTAGCAGAAGCATAGTACAAACACCCCGTTCCATTTTATGGGGCGGCGAATAATGTGTGTAGATGTTTTCCAATGACAGAAATATAGAGAAGATAGCGACTCTTGTTGAAGAAATTCAGCAATGGTCGCTACTTCGTAAGGAGCAAGCCAAGATAGAGGTAGCCGACAAGGTTTCGTCTCTCATCACGGCCATAGCCATAATCATTGTGGTTTCGCTGCTGGCGCTATTAGTATTCATTAGCCTGTCGTTCGCGTTGGCTTATGCTATAGAACCAGTGGTGGGGTCGTACGCTATTGCCTTCCTGATAATCGCAGGCTTTGATTTGATACTGTTGATTCTGGCTATAGCGTTCCGCGACAGTATGATCAAGAAGCCACTGCTCAAGAGTACGGGTTACATAGAAGGTAACACCGATGCAGAGAGAGGGCAATGCCTCACGGACATCAACAACAAGGAGCAGCACATATCTAAACTCTGGGACGACCTGTTTCACGAACAGGAACAGCCTAAAAGCGGATTCCTTGCATCACCTACCCAGAGATTTCTTGACGTGATATCATCCTCTGCCGCCATCATCGACGGAATACTGTTAGGATGGAAGCTCTATCGGAGATATAAGCGCAGATAGTCTGATTTGACAAGGTATAAATACGATTGTGTTCGGATGGCGTTGCCATAACGCCGACAAACAAAAACATTAAAGACAACAAGATAAATGACAGTGCTCCGGCCTTATCGCTGGTGCCATCAGGCATGAGAGGAAAGTCCGGGCAGCGCAGGGCGCCCCACTTGCGAAAGTACAAGCTATTGGCGACAATAGGTATCGGCAGAAGAAAATAACCGCATTGCACACACTCATTGGTCATGGTAAAAAAAATCGTGTGTGCGGTGTAAGGGTGAGAAGGTGGTGTAAGAGACCACCAGCTGCTTGGTGACAGGCAGGCTGTGCCGACTGGGGGCTGCAAGTTCATGTAAACCATCGTCATAACAGGGTTGCCCGCCCGATGTCTCACAAGGCAACGATGGAGGGTAGAACGCTATCCGCAAGGAAGAGCCGTCAGGTGACTGTACGGCATAGATAAATGATAAGGCGTCCTCATACAGACCTTTCGGGGCTGCAGAGGATTACAGAACCCGGCTTATAGGAGCACTGTCATCTTTTTATATATACATATTAGAACTTGAGATAAGCATCATGCCAGAAATACCCAATATGCCTTTTGAAATAATTGGCTTGCAGTTCAATTTCCTCGATATCATCGTAAAAGGAATGGTTATCGGAATCATGTGCTCTGCTCCCATGGGGCCAGTTGGTATTCTATGTGTACAACGTACCCTCAACAAAGGCAGATGGTACGGATTTGTCACAGGAATAGGAGCTACCCTGAGTGACTTCATATATGCACTCATTACAGGTTTCGGCATGAGTTTCGTGATGGAACTCATAGATAATCCGCAAAACAAATTCTTTCTTCAGATTTCGGGCTCAATACTGCTCTTCTGCTTCGGGGTATATTGTTTCAAGAGCGACCCGAGAAAGAAGGTACACGAGAGCCGTAAAAACCAGAAGGGTACTCTGAAGCATAATTTCTGGACAGCATTCTTTGTCACCTTCTCCAACCCTCTCATTATCTTCCTCTTCCTTGCATTGTTCGCTCAGTTTGCATTTGTCGTACCCGACCATCCGTTGGAGATGTCCCTGGGATACCTCAGCATCATAGGAGGGGCATTGCTTTGGTGGTACGGACTCACGTGGCTTATAGACAAAGTGAGAGAATTCTTTTCTTTAGATGGCATTATGATAATCAACAGGATAATTGGAACTGTCGTAATGGTATTCTCATTTGCCATATTCATCGGTACGGCCTTCAATCTCTATTCCATATACTAACATCCAAGAAGTCAACACACACTTAAATGCTAATTGCACAAGAACTACGCAAAACCAACATTGCTGAATACGTGTTATACATGTGGCAAGTTGAGGACATCATACGCGCCTACAACTGCGACATCAGCGCCTTACGCCATAATTACATCTCACAGTTCGACCTCACGGACGAACAACGTGAGGACATGATCGACTGGTATGCTAACATCATCCGAATGATTCGCGAAGAGGGTGTTACGCAAAGCGGACACATACAGATAGTAAAAAATGTCGTACAACAGATGATGGAGCTGCACAGCCAGTTGCTGCAGTCGCCTAAATTCCCGTTTTACAATGCGGAATACTATAAGGTACTCCCGTTTATCGTTGAGCTCCGCAGTCGCGGCAGCAAAGACGTCAACGAGATAGAGACCTGTCTCAACGCACTCTATGGTGTCATGATGCTCAGGTTGCAGAAAAAGGAGATCAGCGCCTCTACCGAGAACGCCATCAAGGAAATCACTACATTCCTTGGCCTTCTCTCCGACTATTACAAAGAAGACAAAGAAAAAGGAATCAATTTCGAAGATGAATAATTCTAA
>DEKQ01000132.1:8785-8910 GCA_002353975.1 Prevotellaceae bacterium UBA2718 | reverse complement strand
ACTTTTGCCATTATCTCGCACCCAGACGCAGGAAAGACAACTCTTACAGAGAAATTTCTGCTCTTCGGAGGTCAGATACAGGTTGCCGGAGCCGTAAAGAGCAACAAGATACGCAAGACAGCCAC
>DEKQ01000132.1:0-8745 GCA_002353975.1 Prevotellaceae bacterium UBA2718 | reverse complement strand
ATGGATATCGAGAAGCAGCGCGGCATATCCGTGTCAACATCGGTTATGGAGTTTGACTATCTCCCACCATCGGCAGCCGAAGGGGACACACCCTATAAGGTAAACATCCTTGACACACCTGGTCACCAGGACTTCGCCGAAGACACATATCGCACCCTCACCGCCGTGGATTCTGCTATCATCGTGGTAGATAGTGCGAAGGGTGTAGAGGCTCAGACACGCAAACTGATGGAAGTGTGCCGTATGCGTAATACCCCTGTAATAATCTTCGTCAACAAGATGGATCGCGAAGGACGCGACCCATTCGAACTCCTTGACGAACTGGAAGAGGAGCTGCAGATAAAGGTGCGCCCACTTTCGTGGCCTATAAATCAAGGCGCCAGGTTCAAGGGGGTATATAACATCTATGAGAACGCACTCAATCTCTTTACTCCCGACAAGCAGCGCGTGACTGAGAAATATAGCATAGACATCAACACATCCGAGCTTGAAGACCATATCGGTGAAGACGATGCTTCTCAACTGCGCGATGACCTTGAGATGATTGAAGGCATCTACCCGTCTATTGCTGAAACTGTTGGTGAGCGCTCTGAAGACAACGTCATCAGCGGCGGCGGATATCACACAGCTGAAATCGCACCGGTATTCTTCGGCTCCGCACTCAATAATTTCGGCGTTCAGGAACTGCTTGACTGTTTTGTGGAGATAGCTCCCTCACCCCGTCCTACGAAGGCTTTGGAACGAATGGTGCAGCCAGAAGAAGAAAAATTCTCTGGCTTTATCTTCAAAATCACCGCAAACATCGATCCAAACCACCGTTCCTGCATCGCTTTCTGCAAGGTTTGTTCTGGTAAGTTTGTGCGCAACCAGCCATACCTGCACATCGGTTTGGGAAAAACCGTACGTTTCTCATCGCCCACACAGTTCCTTGCTCAGCGTAAGAGCACCATCGAAGAAGCATGGGCAGGTGACATCGTGGGATTACCAGACAATGGAATCTTCAAGATTGGAGACACTCTCACAGAGGGTGAGCAGCTGCATTTCCGCGGACTTCCGTCATTCTCGCCAGAGATGTTCAAATACATTGAGAATGACGACCCGATGAAATCCAAGCAATTCCAAAAGGGCTTGGAGCAACTGATGAATGAGGGTGTAGCACAGTTGTTCGTCAATCAGTTCAATGGACGTCGTATCGTTGGTACAGTAGGACAGCTGCAGTTCGAGGTTATACAGTATCGCTTGGAGAACGAGTATAATGCCAAATGCCGTTGGGAGCCCGTACACCTGCACAAAGCATGCTGGATAGAGAGTGACAATGAGGCCGAACTTGAGAATTTCAAGAAACGTAAGTACCAATATATGGCAAAGGACAAAGACGGGCGTGACGTCTTCCTGGCTGATTCCGGCTACGTGCTCTCTATGGCTCAGCAAGACTTCGAACACATAAAGTTCCATTTCACCAGCGAATTCTAACTATGAGCTACAGGTATTTTCTCCTGACTGTCCTGCTGAGTTTTACCGTCCTTGCTCCTTTCGGCAACATGAAAGCAGCAGGGGAGGACTCATCTTCCCAGGAGCAACTTACCAAAGCATTGGAATACTTTCAGGGCGGGAAATATCACGAAGCCATTCTCTGTTTCACTAAACTGCAGAAGCGATACAAACTCAATCCTCGTTTTAAGGCCTATCTCGGAATGTGCTACTACAAGGAAGGCATGTATGAGGAAGCTATCGAAAACCTTCGCGAAGGTATTCCCGCGCTATCATCCTATTCGCCTAAGGAACAAGCCGTTTACTCATATTATTGTGCAGAGAGTCTGTTCGAAATCGGCGAATACACCGAGAGTCTTCATTACTATGACCTCACTCTGGCCAACGTGCAGGGCAACGACAGAGCAGACGTTCTCTTCCATACTGCATTCGCATACTATTTGCGTGACGGCGTAACCCCAGAGAATGCCCCTCAGCTCATCACATATCTATCTGAAGCGCAGTCATTATACGAAGCTAACATCCCGTCCTCAACTGATTTGCAGCAAGCGCGCCTGCATCAAACCCGCACCATGTTGGCAGGACTGAATAAGCTTGTGAAGAAGGCACAAGCGGAAAAAGAGAAGGAAACAAAACTACCGGAAACCCCAGAAACCCCGAAATCTCCGGAAGAACCGGATAATCCGGATAATCCGGATAATCCGGAACTGCCGGAAAATCCGGAAAATCTCAAAGGAACTACGTCACAATAAAGTTTATCTGCTCTGACAAAACGCTTACATTAACGCTGTCCGACTGAGCCTCTATTGGGTGTCCGTCAACATTGCACGGCGTAGTGGTCTTCATCTTGATCTCAATGGAAGATGTGCGATAAGGCAACACATATTTGTGTGTCAGCAACTTACCCTTCAGAAACAGGTATATCGCATTAATAATCTGCAGCATAGCTATCTGTCTTACAACGGTTACATCCAGCAGGCCGTTGTATGGAGTTGCGTTCGGCGTCTGTCCATATCCGTGCGCATTGCCTATACAGAGAGTCATAACCCTATGATACTCCTCCACATTGTCTATCGAGTAACTCATCTTATAGGTCATCTTCTGGAATATGACCATCAGAAGTGTTGCTGCGTATGAAAGTTTCCTTGACCACAATCTTCTGCGCATCTGTTGTCTGAGGCTCTGTATGGCAGCAAGCAGACCTATGTTCACACTATTAAGGAAATAGCGTCTGCATGGTTCGTCCTTACCGTTGCGATAGCTTATCGTGCCCACATCAATCTTACGGACCCTGCGGTTAACAATTGTCTGCACACTCTTTCTTATGTCATAGTAATCCAAATCCCAGAAGGCAGCAAAGTCGTTCATCACGCCATTGGGAATCACACCGATAGCTATGCGGTCCCTTTGCCTTTGCTCTGCACGCATCAGGCAATTCGTAGCATCATTGAGCGCAGAATCACCACCAGCTATGACGATTGTATCATAGCCGTTGTTGATGAGCATATCCACAAGACGCTCCACACTTTCCGAATCCTCGCTCTGCACCAGATCATACTCCACACCCTGCCGCTCCAGCTCAGCAGCTATCTGTTCCCATCTCTTCTTGACAGAAGTGAAGGGACGATGGTTTGGACAATATATGATGCCTGTCTTCATTGCGTTAAGCGTTAAGCGTTAAGCTTTAAGCGTTAAGCGTTAAGCTTTAAGCGTTAAGCTTTAAGCTTTAAGTATTAAGCGTTATGCATTATGAATTTTGAATTTTGAATTTTGAATTATTAATTATTAATTCTATCGTCTTTTGCATTTCCTCCTCGGTTTGCGGAGCGGGCAGCCACTTGATGCTTATGCCCCTGCGCTCCATCCCCCTGAACCAAGTCATCTGGCGTTTGGCAAACTGATGGATGGCTATCTCAAGTCGGCTCACCATATCATCATAAGACATCTGTCCGGTGAGATAAAGCGTCACATACTTATACTCCAACCCATAGTATATGAGGTTCTCGGGCGGTATTCCCTCGTTCAGCAAACCTTGGATTTCTTCTACCATTCCCTCATCAAGGCGAGCGCGCAGACGACGGGAAATCTTTTCACGCCTCAGTTCTCTGTCTATTGAGACACCAAAGACCGAAGGCGACTGAATGACCGGGGTTGCTGGCTGAACACTCTTCCTGCTCCCCTCCCCCATCTCTATCTCTATCGCTCTGATGGCACGCTGACTTGTATCGACATCCGTTGTGTTGTGCATCACGCTGCCGTTACGCCGCTTGAGTTCTGTCAGCATCTCCGTCAGCTCCTGCAGCGTCTTGCCTTCCAGTTGCTTTCTCAACTCTGGGTTCTCGGGGACAGGAGCAAGCTGATAACCTTTCAGCACAGCCTCTATGTATAATCCCGTTCCTCCACAGAGTATAGGCTTCTTCCCACGACTGACGATGTCATCATACGCCTTATGGAAATCCTGCTGATACTGAAAGAGATTGTACTTCGTCCCGGGTTCACAGATGTCTATCAGGTGATACGGCACATCGCCATATTCTCCCAAGTCCTTACCCGTACCTATGTCCATCCTGCGGTACACCTGACGCGAGTCGGCAGAGATTATCTCTCCCCCTATATGTGCCGCCAGCCGAGTGGCTATCTGTGTCTTGCCCGATGCTGTGGGACCAAGGATGACTATCAATTCTGTATATTCTGTAGTGATGGATTTGTGATGTCTGTCTTACGCAATGTATGCTGCGTTAGCGTATTGAGGCAGTAGAGAACTTTGCAAAGCGTATTGTCTTGCCTGCCGTCTTTGGCTTCTTCCATTTACCGTCCAGCACACAGATAGTGGCTGCCTTGCCTGCGGGAACAGCATCCACGGCGTCCTGCAAAGTCAGGTAGTTACCGAAGCCTTTTTCTGATACCACATAGTCATAGTGACGCACATAGGGTTTCAACTCCGGACACACCTTTGCTATCTCATCAGCCAGAAGTCCTGCTACCACATGCGCTCCATACACGGTATAGTGCGTATTATCCTTGCCCGTGACGCTTATCATGTGCAACTGTCTTGATTTCTCCACGCCAAGACCGTTTTCCAAATCCTTCGTTATCTTGTTTGCGTCAATATACGGCACACCGAGCATCTTCGCCACGTGTTCAGGTGTCTGGGCATAGTAGCCGTGAGTGTCTATCAGCGTGTCGCTGTTCACCTTCTCTGCATTGCTGTTGGCTACAGGACCTGCATTGACAGGAGTGCGCAGAGACTCATCGTCCACGCTGAGATCTGTCTGGCGATAGAAATTACGTCTCACCACGCAGTTCATGATGATTGGCGTAGCGCCCTTTGCCTGTGCAGCACGTGCATACATACGGTAGTTATCATCAAACGTGAGGCCTGCGTCCGTATGGCGCTTATCGCCTATCTTACCCTTCTCATCGTTATGCCCAAACTGTATGATGAGATAGTCACCGGGCTTCATTGCGTCGAGCACCTTCTGCCAATGGCCCTCTATGATGAACGAGCGTGACGAACGACCGTTGAGAGCACGGTTATCTACTCTTATATTCTCAGTAAAGAAACCCTGCAAAGCCATACCCCAGCCACGTTCCGGACCTTTCTTTATGTCCTTGTTGGCTGCGGTGGAATCGCCGATTATGAAAATTGTGGCACGTTTCTGCGAGGCACTCATAAGCACCAGCGCTGAACAGAGGATTAGTAGAAGCTTTTTCATTTTTCTTTCTTAGGTTAGTACTATGTACAATGTACCATGTACCATGTACAATTTATCTGATTCGATTGGAATTCAATAGCCTAAATGACCCAATGAAAATTGTAAATGGTCAATGGTCAATGGTACATGGTAATTATGCATTATTAATTACATCAATCAACTCTTTCGGAGTCAGCAGTTGCTGCTCGCCGCTGTTCATATTCTTCAGCGTCACCTTCCCTTCCTTCATCTCATTCTCGCCACAGAGTGCCACGAATGGGATATTGAGGGCGTTGGCGTATGACATCTGCTTTTTCATCTTCACGCTGTCGGCATATACCTCGGTGGCTATACCGGCCTTTCGGCATTCCTGTGCTATGGGCAGGCAGTAGGCCGTCTCCTGCGCCCCGAAGTTGATGAACAGAAGTTTTGTGCCTGTCACCGTCTCCTTGGGATAGAGATCCAGCTGGTTCAGCACGTCGTATATGCGGTCAGCTCCAAAGGATATGCCAACTCCCGAGAGGCCCGGCATACCGAAGATGCCCGTAAGGTTGTCATAGCGCCCACCGCCGGTGATGCTGCCTATCTGCACGTCAAGAGCCTTAACCTCAAAGATGGCTCCGGTGTAATAGTTCAGTCCTCGCGCGAGTGTCAGATCCAGTTGCAGTTCGTTGTTCAGGCTGCCGTTCTGCGTGTCCAAAGCCCCTATCGTACCGAGGATGAAGCGCATCTCTTCCACGCCCTTCATTCCCGTTTCCGAGTCCTTGAGCACCTCAGCGATAGTGTTCAGCTTCTCTGCATTGCTGCCTTCCAGCTTTATTATGGGTTGCAGCTTGGCTATGGCATCCTCGCTGATGCCATCCTGCCTCAGCTCTTCGTTGACAGCCTCAAGACCTATCTTGTCCAGCTTATCGATGGCAACGGTGATGTCTATAATTTTGTCTGCCTCGCCGATGGCTTCTGCTATGCCTGAGAGTATCTTGCGGTTATTGATTTTTATCTGCACACGCACGCCGAAATCGGTGAACACCGTATCAGCTATCTGCATCAGGTCCACCTCATTGAGCAGCGAGTCAGAGCCGACGACATCCACGTCACACTGGTAGAACTCACGATAGCGTCCCTTCTGCGGACGGTCGGCGCGCCATACGGGTTGTATCTGATAGCGCTTGAAAGGCAGCTGCAACTCCTCACGATGCTGCACCACATAGCGTGCGAAGGGCACCGTAAGGTCGTAGCGCAATCCCTTCTCGCAGAAACGCGCTGCCAGTTTCTGGGTTGATGTGTTGGCCACCTCGTCGGCGGTCATGCCATGCAGGAAATCACCTGAGTTGAGCACCTTGAAGAGCAGTTTGTCACCCTCCTCGCCGTATTTGCCCATCAGCGTAGAGAGGTTCTCCATCGCCGGAGTCTCTATCTGGCGAAAGCCGTAGAGCTCAAACACCCTGCGTATGGTGTTGAAGATATAGTTTCTCTTGGACATCTCCAAAGAGCCGAAATCACGTGTTCCCTTGGGTATGCTTGGTTTGCCCATGTTTTAGAATTAACAAATTAACGAATTAAAGAATTAGCTTCGCTGACCATTCACAAAATTGTACATTCTTGCTCCGCTGTGCTACGCAAGCGTCACACAGGGCGCCGAGCGGTACATTGTAAATTGTAAATTGTACATTGTACATGGTAAATGGTACATTACATTATTTTCTCTCTATCGTCTGTTCTCTGTCAGGACCGATGGAGATAATCCTTATTGGTGTCTCCAGCTGCTCTTCCAGGAACTTGATATAGTCCTTGAACTCCTGCGGGAACTCGTCCTCTGAGGTAAATTTCGTCATATCCGTCTGCCATCCTTTCAGCTCCTTATAGACAGGCTCTATGCCCTTCTCTATGTCATACGGGAAGTCAGGTGTCTCCACTCCGTTCACTTTGTATGCCACACAGGCCTTGATGGTTGGGAATGTGTCGAGCACGTCACTCTTCATCATGATGAGCTGCGTCACGCCGTTGACCATGATGGAATAGCGCAGAGCTACGAGGTCTATCCATCCGCAGCGACGCTCGCGTCCCGTCACGGCTCCGTATTCGTGACCTATGTCGCGCATCTTCTTGCCCGTCTCGTCAAAGAGCTCCGTAGGGAACGGCCCTGCGCCGACACGCGTGCAGTAAGCCTTCATTATGCCATAGACCTCACCTATCTTGTTCGGTCCCAGTCCCAGACCCGTGCATGCTCCGGCACAGATGGTGTTTGAAGAGGTGACGAACGGATAAGAGCCGAAATCCACGTCAAGCATAGTGCCCTGTGCGCCCTCGCAAAGCACATTCTTACCCTCGCGCAGCATCTTGTTGATCTCATGCTCACTATCGACTATCGGGAACTGCTTCAGATACTCCACGCCCTCAAGCCATTTCTTCTCCACCTCGCTGATGTCATAGTCGGTATAGTTCATGGCGCGCAGCTGCTCCTCGTGGCGAGCCTTGTGTGCCGCATACTTCTCCTCAAAATTCTCCAGTATGTCACCCACACGCAAACCCGTGCGAGCTATCTTGTCAGAATATGTAGGGCCGATACCCTTGCCGGTGGTGCCCACCTTGTTCTTGCCCTTCGATGCCTCGATGGCCGCATCCAGCACACGGTGCGTAGGCATGATGAGGTGAGCCTTCTTTGATATGTGGAGGCGACTCTTCAGGTCGTGACCGCTCTTCTCCAAATCCTTAGCCTCGTCCATGAAGAGGTCGGGAGCCAGCACCACGCCGTTGCCGATGATATTCACCTTGCCACCCTGGAAGATACCAGAGGGAATAGAACGCAGCACATACTTCTCTCCATTAAACTCAAGGGTATGACCTGCGTTAGGACCGCCCTGGAAGCGAGCCACCACATCATAACGCGGTGTGAGAACGTCAACTACCTTACCTTTTCCTTCATCGCCCCACTGAAGACCGAGGAGCACATCTACTTTTCCTGTCATTTTTGTTATACTGTTTCTGTTTTACTTACCATGTAGGATGTGAGGGAGAACCCTCTTTCACAATATCCCTGCAAAGTTACAAAAAAAATCCTACACTTCCGAAAGACAAAAAAAAAATCCACCTCGTTTTAACCTTCATTCACATGTCCAACCAAACAAAAGCAAGCAGACCAACTATTCCAAGTAACGAAAACGCACAAATATAGAAGGCTGATCAGGTCTTCAGATATCACTCAAGCGAGATACAAATTTGCTCTTTATTGGCAAAAGATAAAAGCTATTTTTAGAAAAAAGTGTCCTTTTGTCCTTTAGTCCTTTAGTCTTTTAGTGAAAATGTGTACTACCCTAGAAAAAGTTGAATGGTTTTTACCTTAACCCTGCCATAGGTTGAATGCCTGTTGGGTACCTTAATCCTTATCCCTGGCAGAAGTTGAATGATTCTCTCTTAACCCTTGTTTTTGTTGAATAGGCTCCGCGGAAAGCCGTTCAATCATATTCAGGGTTTGCGGTGCAAAGGTACATGCCCCTTCTTGAATTTCCAAATTTTCGAGGTACTTTTCTCTGTAACTGATCCATTTTTTCTGTATTTT
>DEKQ01000151.1 GCA_002353975.1 Prevotellaceae bacterium UBA2718 | reverse complement strand
CACCCTCGCCAGAAATACCTGCTAACGGTAAAAGGACTGGCTCTTTACAATAGCATATGCCATGGGGACAGTTGATATATAGAAGGCTGATGTTTTGTTCTGAAGAAGTTATCTTGCTTGATATATGGTGGCTGTTGGCGGCGTTTCTCCTTTGTTTATGATGCTTCGTTTCCCCACGCTGCAATTTCTTCTGCCATTGCGTTCAGAGCCTGACAGTCATCGCGGCTGATGTGGCGCTTGCCAGCATCATACTGCCAAGGGCTCAATATCAGCAAGCGGCCTTCTGCACAGGCGTCAAAGAGAGCATCAGAGGGCTTGTAGTATTCGCGAAAGCCATTGTCGGCAAGCATGATGAAAGGGCGCTGCTCGTCAAGCAACACCTGCATCACTTGCTTCTCCTGCGGCGAGATGAACGGGGACACCATCACCACGCCCCTGCGAGCCTCAAGTACGCGGCTGTTCATATAGTCACGCAAAGGCTGACGGTCGCCACGCTCCGCCGCCTTGACCCACATGCTCCGCACATGCACCACATCATAGCGCCCTGCATGCAGCAGCGCCACATTGCCCACGCCGTCATAGCTGCGGCCCGCTATCTCAATGCCCTCTTGCACCCTGAAGAAGCCCGGCATCAGGCGTTTCGTAGCAAGCCGCTGAGGGTTCATCTGCACATAGCGTATCATCGCTTGCAGCTGACCGCGGCGAGACAGCGGGCGGATAAAGGGCCGCTCCGTGAAAATGGGAAAGGCCCAGTAGCCTTCCTTTGGCGCTGTGCTTTCGGCGGCTGCGTTTCCTGCTGCCTTCCCTTCGTTTATTGTTCCCGAATTAAATTCGGGAGCAACAGCCAAAGGGCCCTCATGGGCAGCCACCGAAGGATTACCATGAGCAGCCGCTAAAGGTCCATCATGGGAAACCGCTAAAGCCCCTCCTGAAACGGCCAAAGTGTGCGCCCTTCCCAGTTTCTTTACGCCTTGCCAATATCCGCGAATCACGCTGCGAATGCTTGTGCCCATGACCCTCGTCACCCGAATGACGGCATGCAGATGATCAGGCATCAGGCAGAACTGGTAAATACGGATGGCGGGATAATGCCTGCACATCACATATAGCTCATCTACGACAGCGTTGCCCAGTGCTGTGCGCTCTACCCGTGCCTGCGAAGGGTCACCGTCAGGAATGACGAGCCTGCCCAACAATGGCTCGCGCGACGGTACCGTCAGCGTGATATGATACACGCCAACGCCTTTCCATGCTGTGCCTGGCTCCTGCCAATGCCATTGATCTTGCTCTGTCATTGTGCGATGCTTTTTATTGGCTACAAAGTTACAACATTTAAGAAAAGCAGGCCTCATACGCTGAGCATGAGACCTGCTTTCTATGTTTCATAATGTCAAAGTGGCTTGACCTTTACGCCATTGTCTTGATTTTCTCTTTCATAAGGTTGAGCTCGTCGCGCAGCTTCTCCACTTTCTTGTTCATCTCGTCAATGAGGCTGTTGCCCTTCTTGCTTGATGCGGTGAGGTAGGAGAGGTTTGTCTCATAGGTGTTGAGTTCTTCCTTCATCTCGTTGTAGCGGCGCTGCATACGCTGTCGCTCGTTCTCTATGGCACCCTCGCCACGCTTGGCAACCTCCTTGAGATTGTCCTTGAAGGCATTGAGACGACGTGCAGCACGCGTCTTGTTGAGTTTCTTGTAGAGCTCGTCCAGTGTGTCGTGGTATTCACGGAAGAGCTTGTCCTTCTCTTTGAACGGCACATGACCGATGGCATTGTACTGCTCGGTGAGCTTCTGCACCTGTTGCTGCAGGTCTTCGGCACCGTTCTCAAGGAGCTGCTTGAGCTGCTCTATGATGCCCTGCTTGTTCTTGAGGTTCTCCTGCTGCTCGTTGCGCTCACCCGCCGTTGCGGCGTTGCGTGCCTCAAAGAATTTGTTGCATGCGGCGAGGAAGTCTGCCCACAGCTGGTCTCCTATCTTGCGTGGCACCATGCCGACGGTCTTCCATTCCTTCTGCAGCTCTATGAGCTTGTCGGCAGTCTTCTTCCATTCAGTAGAGTCCTGCAACTCCTGAGCTGCCTTGACGAGGGCTTCTTTCTTGGCTATGTTCTCCTGGAAACGCTCTTTCATGCCGGTAAAGAATTCATTCTTCGCCGTGAAGAACTGATCGCAAGCGGTGCGGAAACGCTCGAAGATTTTCACGTTCATGGCCTTTGGAGCGAAGCCGATGGTCTTCCATTCAGCCTGAATGTCAATGATTTCCTTGCTCTTAGCCTCCCATTCAGCGCTGGTCTTCAGCTCGTCGGTGGTGATGGCCTCTACCTTCTCGCAGAGCTCGGTCTTCTTTGCCAGGTTCTCCTCTTCCTGCTGGCGAATGGCCTCGAAGTGTGCTGCATGGCGTTTGTTGACCACGCTGCTTGCCTGCTTGAAGCGTGTCCATACCTCTTCGCGCAGCTCACGGGCCACAGGTCCTATCTCGCGGAACTGGTTGTGGAGTTCCTGCAGCTGGTGGAATGCGCTTACGACATCCTCCTCGGTGCCCAGTTTCTCGGCTGCCACACACAGGGCGGTCTTGGCTTCCAGGTTTTTCTTGAAGTCGTACTCGCGGGCTTCGAAGTTCATCTTGAGCAGGTCATAGAAGAACTCGAGCGCGAGCTTGTAGTTGTTCCACAGCTCTGAGGCGTTCTCGGCAGGGACGGCCTTAATCTCCTTCCACTCATCCTGGAGTGCCTTGACTTCCTGATAAGCCTGTCCTGCCTCCTCGGGGGTGGTGGTGAGTGCCTTGATGCGCTCTATTATCTCTTGCTTGCGCTTGAGGTTGGCCTGCTTCTCCTCCTCCTGCTTGAGGAAGGCCTGCTGGCGGCGCTCCTTGATTATATTCATCTCAGACTTGAATGTCTCCTCGTCCTCATCGGGCAGGGCAACGTACTTTGCCGGATCGCCGCCCGCGTCGAGGTATGCTTTTTCTGCTGCCTCGCGCTCTTGGTTCAGGAGATAATAGAATGCGGTCTTGAGATGAGCAATTTCTGCCTTGTCAATCTCGGTTTCTTCATTGTGGGCCAGCTCCTTGAGGTGGTCCAGCACTTCTGCTTTTGAAGCATAAACACGCTTCTCTTGAGAGTCCATCATTGTTGTTTAATTTAATGAATCGATAGTATTCGGACGGCACGGGGACCGTCTCACAAATATAAGAATATTTTGCAAAAGTAAGAAAAAGAATTTGTCCGTGCAAAGAAAATGCTTTTTTTTTCGTAATTTTGCACTCAAAATATGCACAGAAGGATTTTACAGCTTGCCATACCGTCCATAATTTCCAATATCACGGTGCCGCTGCTGGGGCTTGTAGATGTAGCCATCACGGGCCACATGGAGCTGGCGCGATGGTATGTTGCGGCTATTGCCGTGGGTTCTATGGCCTTCAACATAATGTATTGGCTGCTGTCGTTCCTGCGTTTCGGCACCGGGGGTATGACGGCTCAAGCCTACGGAGCGCGTGACAATGGACTCTGTGCGCGGCTGCTGGTGAGGGCCCTGACGGTGGCAACGGCCATAGCGCTGGTGCTGGTGACCTTGCAGGTGCCTCTGTGCAGGCTGATAGTGTGGATTATTGCGCCCGACCCGTTCCTGGTGGGGCTGGTGGAGAAGTATTTCCTTATCTGCATCTGGGGCACGATACCGTCGTTGGGGCTGTATGCGCTGACGGGATGGTTCGTGGGAATGCAGAACACGCGGCTGCCGATGGCGGTGTCCGTCATACAGAATGTTATCAATATATGCCTGTCGTATGTGTTGGTATTCCATGCGCACCTGAGCGTTACGGGCATCGCCCTTGGCACGATGATAGCCCAGTGGACGGGCTTTGTGATGGCCCTGATGGCGGTGGCGTGGAGATATGCTGACGTGTTTAGGGGTGCGCAGGGGCTGTTTCAATCTACCGTTGCAGACTATAGGCACTTCTTCATGGTCAACGGGCCGCTGTTTGTGCGCACGGTGTTCCTCGTGGCTGTCAATGTGTGGATAATCGTAGCGGGAGCGAAGGGCGGCGTGGTGATACTGGCTGTCAATTCTATCATCATGCAGATGTTCATATTATATACCTACATAATGGACGGCTTCGCTTTTGCCGCCGAGGCGCTCTGTGGCCGCTACTACGGCGCTCGCGACGTGGAGAACTTCCGCCGTGCCCTGCGTGGCGTGTGGCAATGGGCACTGGGGCTGGTGGCGGTATATACGCTGGCATACATATTCGGCTCGTCACTGTTCACACAGATGCTGACAACGGACAGCGTGGTGCGTGAGGCTGCTAAGGACTATTACATCTGGGCCATACTGATACCTGTCTCGGGAGTGGCGGCCTTCGTGTGGGACGGCGTCTTCGTGGGCATCACCAATACGGTGGGTATGCTCAAGGGCACAATGGGCGGAGCCATATCCTTCTTCCTCGTCTATGCGCTGCTGGCCGGCAGCATGGGCAATCACGCCCTGTGGCTGGCATTCGATGTATATCTCCTCATGAGGGGAGTGGTGCAGCATGCGATTTTCCACACGATGAAATCGCGTGGCACAAGAGAAGGGATATGGGGTTAATTGTTCATTGTAAATGGTAAATTGTACATTGTAAATGGTAAATGGTAAATGAAAATGGGTAATAAGATGAAGATATTTTTCTCTACCGCGTTGTTTGCCGCAGTGGTGGCTATCTGCAGCGTCTTTGCCAATGTGGGTGGCGTCGAAAGCCGTGACGGCGTGTATGCAGGACAGAAGTCCAGCGGGCAGAGCCTGCTGGATGTGAGGGGCTATGACGGCATACGCCTGGAGCGTAAGAGCTACAAGGTGGTGTATAGCAAGGAATGGCGCTTGCCTGTTGCCGTGGCGTGGCATCTTACGAGGGACCATGTGTACGGAAAGAACCAGCGCAGCAAGATGCAGTTTACGGAAGACATGGATGTGCCTGCTCCGCGTGCTACGTGGCAGGACTATGCCAGAAGCGGATATAGCAGGGGACACATGTGCCCGGCAGGAGACAATAAGTGGGATGAGGAGGCCCTGAGGCAGACGTTCCTGCTGACGAATATCTGTCCGCAGCTGTATGAGCTGAATGCCGGAGACTGGAACGAGCTGGAGAAGAAATGCCGCACGTGGGCGCGCCGATACGGAAATGTATATATCGTCTGCGGCCCTATATTATTAAATAAGGTGCACCGCACCATAGGGCGCAACAAGGTGGTGGTGCCGGAGGCGTTCTATAAGGTGGTGCTGAGGCTGGAGAACGGAGGTAAAGCAGGGAAGGGCATAGGCTTCATCTATCGCAATGAGGATGTGAAGAAGAAGATGTCAGCCTACGTGAACAGCATTGATGAGGTGGAGAGAATCACGGGACTGGACTTCTTTGCCGCGCTGCCGGATAATGTAGAGAAAGCCATAGAGGCGAAGAGTGACCTCGGGGAATGGTAAATTCATGTACCATTTACCATGTACAATGTACAATTATCGGTAAATGGTAAATGATAAAATGAAAATTGTACATTGTAAATGGTAAATAGTAAATAGTAAATGAAAATTATGAGGGTAATGATGATAACCGGGGGTAGCTCCGGTATAGGAAAGGCTACTGCAGAGCTGTTTGCCGCAAATGGCTATAAGGTTTATGAACTGTCGCGCCACGGGGTATCGCATGAAGGGATTGTCCACTTGGACTGTGACGTTATAATTGCTGAGGATTGCCGGCGTGCCGTCGCTACTGTGATGGAGGCAGAGCACAGGCTGGACATCCTTGTAAGCAATGCGGGAATGGGAATATCGGGTGCTGTGGAGTTTACACCAGAGGAAGTTTGGAAACACCAGATGAATGTGAATTTCAACGGTGCGGTGAATATCACGCAGGCTGCACTGCCGTATCTCAGGCAGACGGCAAAGGAATACGGCGGGCAGAAGCCCAGGATAATCTTTGTCAGTTCCATGATGGCAAACTTCGCTATACCGTTTCAGGCCTTCTATTGCGCATCAAAGTTTGCCATCAATGGTTTCGCTCTGGCACTTAAAAACGAGTTGCGTCCGTTCGGCGTGGAGGTGTGTTGCCTGCTGCCGGGTGACGTGAAGACAGGATTTACCAATGCCAGAAAGGAGAACATGACGGGAAAGGATGTGTATTCTCACATGGAGACCGCAGTGGCTCAAATGGCTAAGGACGAGCAGAACGGACAGAAGCCTGAGCTATTGGCAAAGAAGATACTGTCACTCGCAGAGGCCAAACACCCGGAACCTCTCAGCACCGTGGGGCTGATGTATAAGTTTTTCCTCTTCTTAGGGCGCATTGTGCCGACACGTATGGCATACTGGATAGTGAGCAAAATGTACTGATGCAATGTGGTGTCGGCATTGTGTGATTCTCTATGCCCGCACGTCATCAATATATGGACTTTATTGAGATAAAAACAAAAAAGTTCTTAAAATGCTTGTGTGTTTCAAAAAAAAGCATTACCTTTGCACCCGCATTTGAAAAAGAACAGACTTTTAGGTGCATCCGGGGTGTAGCGCAGTTGGTAGCGTTCCTGGTTTGGGACCAGGCTGTCGCAGGTTCGAGTCCTGTCACCCCGACAAGAAAAAGGAGCAACCCCATGCAGGGCGGCTCCTTTTTTGAGTTATTAGAGTTTAGCAAAATCGATTCCGTAAATCAAACATATTTTTATATAAGCGTATGAAACTAAACATTGCAGTATTGGCCGGTGACGGTATCGGCCCCGAAATTATGGAGCAGGGTGTGGCTGTCATGTCGGCAGTTGCAGAGAAGTTCGGTCACGAGGTGTCTTACAAAGAGGCCCTGTGTGGTGCACACGCCATTGACGAGGTGGGCGATCCGTTCCCTGAGGAGACCTATCAGACATGTGAGGCTGCTGACGCAGTACTGTTCGCAAGTGTCGGAGACCCAAAGTTTGACAACAACCCTTCTGCCAAGGTGCGCCCTGAGCAGGGACTGCTTGCCATGCGCAAGAAGCTGGGACTGTTTGCCAACATCCGTCCTGTCACCACGTTTGACTGTCTGGTACACAAATCTCCGCTGAAGGATGAGATTGTTAAGGGTGCTGACTTTATCTGCATCCGCGAGCTCACAGGCGGTATGTACTTCGGTCAGAAGAAGGAGCCGGCAGCCAATGAGCAGGGTGTGGAGGATGCCTATGACACAAATTACTACTCACGTCCTGAGGTGGAGCGCATCCTGAAGGTTGGATACCAGTACGCCCGTCAGCGCCGTAAGCACCTGACAGTGGTGGACAAGGCCAACGTGCTCGCATCATCAAGACTCTGGAGAAAGGTGGCACAGGAACTGGCACCACAGTACCCGGACGTTACGACAGACTATATGTATGTGGATAATGCTGCGATGCGCATGATACAGGAACCGACATTCTTTGACGTGATGGTGACTGAGAATACTTTTGGCGACATTCTGACCGATGAGGGCTCTTGCATCACCGGTTCTATGGGACTGCTGCCATCAGCTTCTACAGGTACCTCAACACCTGTCTTTGAGCCTATTCACGGTTCATGGCCACAGGGTAAGGGCCTTAACATCGCCAATCCGCTGGCTCAGATCCTCTCAGTGGCAATGCTCTATGAGTACTTTGACCTGAAGGAGGAGGGTGCGCTGATACGCAAGGCCGTTGACGCTTCGCTCGACCAGAATGTGCGCACACCGGAGATACAGGTGGAAGGCGGTGCCAAGTATGGCACGAAGGAAGTGGGACAGTGGATTGTGGACTTCATCAAGAAGGCATAATTGCATGTACCATTTACCATGTACAATGTACCATTTACCATGTACCGCTCGGCCTTGTGGGACGCTTGCGTAGCAGAGCGGAGCAAGAATTTACAATGTACAATTTGGTGATATAATATGCGCAAAGTAAAATTTGTAATCTGCATAATAGTCACGCAACTTTTGTTGGTGGTGAGCAGCAATGCCCAGACACAACAGGAGTTGCGTGACTCCCTTAATATGATTAACCGCCTGATAGAGCAGCACCCGAAGGCATACAAGCTGAAGCTGCGCAAGGCGGCGCTGAACATAGAGTTTGGGGAGTGGGAGTATGCCCTGGATGAATATACGAAGGTGCTCGAGATAGTCCCTGACAATCCTACGGCGCTCTATTATCGCGGATTTGTATATCAGCACCTGAGGCAATATGCAAATGCTCGTCGTGACTATGAACGCCTTTTGCTGACAGAGCCGCAGAACGAACACGCGCTGATGGGGCTGGTGCTGACCAATCTGGAGGACAAACACATAACGGAAGCCTTTGACGGTGCCAACAGAATGGTGGAGATGTTTCCCGGGAGCGCACAGGCATACGCGGTGAGGGCAGAGGTGGAGCGCCACGAGAACATGGTCTCTCCGGCCATTGAGGATATTCGCAAGGCAATAGAGATAGAGGATGTGGAGGTGCAGAAGAAGTATCCCGTAAGCGTGGATGACGACATCACAGCCTATCAGCTGACGGCTTTTGAACTGTATATGCAGCAGAAGGACCGCAAGTCTGCACGCAGCTGCCTGGACTATCTGGTGAAGAATGGCGTTGCGCGCGCGTACCTTAATAGTTATTATATGCGCTTGTCGGCAGAGAAAAAGTGATGGTGAGGCGTGGCGCATCCTCATCGGCTACCGATGCCTTGATGCCGCAGGCATAGCGATTGGTGACGGCACCGGTCTCGCGAAGTATCTGACGCATGACGAGAAAATCAACGTCGGGCGTAGAAGGGGTGAAGAGAGAGTTTGCTGCCTCGGCAAGAAGCGCTGAGGCTTGGGGCATGGAGACCTCGATGTAGGCATATCCCTTTGTGATATGCAGGAGTCGGTACGCGGGGGACTTGCCGCCGTTATGACGCTTCAGCAACAGCCTGAGCAGGGTGATTAGCTCAGGGTTTACCAACAGGACATATTTGCTTTCAGACGATTCCCCGTCTTCTGTCATGTAGTCAGGGATGTTGTCTGTGCCTTCTTGTGCAATGGAGTCAGGAGAGGAAATCATAATGCCTGGGAACGCTTCAGCCAGCAGACATTTCTTTATCGGGAACTGATAGGCATCCACGCTGCTGCTGAGCACCTGGGTGGTGAGCATGGCATAGAGGTCGCGGTAATATGATATGGCAGCAAGGGACTGTGAGGATTCTTCTGAGTCGGCGGCTTTGTTGCCTGATACGATCTGCAGTATGCGGGCAGGATAGTACATCGTCTCGTGCTTGACGATGGAGAGTTGGTTGTCTATGATATTGTTCAGCACGTGCAGACGTGAGTGCTCTGCCTGCGTAATGGCTATCGTGTCGTTCAGTTCGTCTATGCGTTGTGCTATCGTGTTGCGATAACGCACTACGTGGCGCAGGTAGAAGAACCAGAATATAGGGACCAAAGACAGGAGCAACAACAGCACAATGAGCATCGTAATGTTGGCCCACAGCTCGCCTTGCTCCATCAGACGGCAATAGTCGGGCAGTGATTTGTCCGCCGTAGTCTCCTTATACAGATTGGTATAGAGGTAGTTGAAGTACTTGTACTTCTGCCATTGGTGTATGGCGAGGGCTGCTATGGCGGTCTCGTTGTATATCTCCAGCTTTATGTAGTCATTAGCCAACGTGTCGGTCTTCAGGTCGTTGATACACGAGTCAGCCCACACGATGGCCTCGCTATATCGTTTTGTGACATTGCACTGGTAGAGGCTGTCAGTGTGTCTGACCGTAGTGGGCAGCGCATCGGGGATTCCTTGCCCGATGTCAGTGCGTGCATTCAGGTTGAGGCACAGCGTCAGCAGGCACAGCAATATCTTGGCAACCAAAGGCAGACGAAACGAAATAGTTGTGCCTTTGCCAATCTCTGACTCAGCCTTGATGGAGCAAACGGAGAAGATAGATGATATTTTTCTGTAGCGGTCTATGATGCCCCTGCAATTCTGAAGCCCGAAACCGTAGTGGCGCATCTTTGGCGTAGCGTTACCTACAGAAGTCTGTTCCTCCTCCTCTGTCATGGGCCTGTAGTCAAAAGCGTGCTCGGTCTGCTCGGCTGTCATGCCCACACCGGTATCAGAGACGCTTATCTCTGCATACTTCTCCGCTTCGTTCTTGCTGCACTCTATCGTCAGAACGCCTCCGTTTGGCATTGCCTTGCGGGCATTGTCAGTCAGGGTGTTAAGGAGAAACACGGTCAGCGACTTGTCTGCCTTCACGCAGATGTCAGTCTCAGGCACCACGAGGCGTATGCCTTGGCTCAGCAGGGTAGGGGCATTGGTGCCTATCAGCGACATGATTTCCTGCATCTGTATGGTTTCTATGCGGGGCTTTATGCTGCCGTGCTGCATCTTTATCCAGCTGGTCAGCATGTCATTCTGTCGCTCTATGTCTGTTGCTATCTCCCTGACATATTCCAATGACCGTTCTTTTTCTTCTGCATCGGTGCTGTCCTGAGCCTTCTTCGCTGCCAGCTTCATGCGGTCTATCAGGGGCAGGATGCTGTTTATGACGGCGATGCGTGCACGTTGCTCCACTGCTGAACGCTGGGCATTGCTCAGTTGCAGCTTCCACAGCTGCAGCGTGTCGTTGAGCTCTTCCACCTCTGTTTCTCTCTCCGCATTGTGCTGCATGCGTTTTTTACGCATTCGTGTGAGCACCATTATGGTGAACAGCAACAGCAGGAACACTGCCGAAGCGATGGTGACGAGCATCCAGATGCGGTCTGTAGCCTCCTTCAGGTGGTATGCGCGAGCCTCAAATTGTCTGTCCTGTCGGGTACTGTCCTGCAGGTCCAGGTATAGGTTGCGGTATGTGTCGCTGTTGTATTTGTCGTCTATCGCGGCATAAGACATGGATAATTGCTCGGCCAGTCGCGCCTTCATGTCAGGCATTGAGTCGGTAGCGGGATTTGCCATTGCCGTGTGCAGGCACTCCAAAGACTTCACTGCGTCGCCTATCTGGAAGTAACACTGTGCCAGATAGCGCCACGAATCATCCGTCAGTGACGGGTCTCCTGTCTCCAGCGACATCCCTAATGCTCGCTCTGCCAGGTTGCCTGCCAGCATCTCGTCAGGCACATCGTCCTCGTTGATGTACCTTATGGAAGGGGCGTCGAACTCACGCGCCAGTGGAAAGAACTCCGGATGCAGGAAGTATTGGCTCAGCATCTGCATGGATAGTATCTCATATCTCACGGCTTTTCGCCTGGTGGAGAGGATGTAGCACTGTATCAGGCAGTCGTAGCCGCGCAGCAGCATGCGCGCGTTCTTATCTATATCGTATGGTATGTAGCACACCTTCCCCTGATGATAGAGGTAGTTGAGCCATTGTGTAGAGTCGGCGTAAAGGTTTATGGTGGCATTGTCGGCAAAGTCGTTGATGATGCGTCGTGCCTCTTTTCTGTTGCCTATCTGCAGCAGATAATCTACAGTGGCGAATGTGTATTGTGCTTTCAGGCTTGTCAGGTCTTGCTGTTCGGCTGATGTGAGCGAAGTGAAATCGTTTTCATAGTTGTCCAGAATCTTCTCTACCTCATACTTGTGCAGGTAGAAATTCATATTGTCGGCCTTAAGTCGGCAAGAGTCCATCAGCATAATCCCTTGCCTTGCCATATTAAACTGCTCTGACGTGCCTCGCTGGCATGAGGTCGTCAGTAAAAAGAACAGGCTCCATACGGCCATGATAAACCGTATGGAGCCTTTTTTGTATATATGCTTAGGCTCTTGCAGCATTGCAATAGCCCAGAGCCTCCTTGCACTTGTCGGTGATGTACTGCCAGTCTCCTGCAGCCACTTTGTCCTTGGGGAACAGCTTGGAGCCCATGCCAACGCAGTAAACGCCTGCCTTGAACCACTTCTCCAGGTTCTCCTTCTCAGGAGCCACACCGCCTGTCACCATGATCTTTGACCATGGCATTGGAGCCATGAGACCCTTGATGAGGTTTGGACCAACGACGTCGCCGGGGAATACCTTTGTGAAGTCGCAGCCTACCTCCTGTGCCTTACCAATCTCTGATGGTGTGAGGCAGCCTGGGCAGTATGTCACGCAACGACGGTTGCAGACAATTGCGATGTCAGGATTGAACAGTGGTCCAACGACAAAGTTGGCACCCAACTGGATGTAGAGCGATGCTGTTGGGGCATCAACTACGGAACCGATACCGAGAGCCAGCTCAGGACATTCCTTTGCAGCCCACTTAGAGAGCTCGCCGAAGACCTCGTGAGCGAAGTCACCGCGGTTAGTAAACTCGAATGCTCTTACGCCGCCGTCATAGCAGGCCTTGATGACATTCTTACATACTTCAACGTCCTTGTTGTAGAAAACAGGAACCATAGGTGCGGCCTTAATCTTGGCCATCACCTCAAACTTATCAAATTTTGCCACTTTGTAGAATTAAAAATTAAGAATTCAAAATTCAAAATTAAAATTAAAGTTCGAAATTCAAAATTCAAAATTCAAAATTAAATCTTCTCTTTTGTAGTCTTTACTATACTTATTAGTATGGCGATAATCTCATTCACATCTTTGGATAGAGACTTAAACTCCGCATCTGTGAAATAATCACCGTTGTGCAGCCTGTCTATCCAGTAGGATGCCTCGTTAGCCTCCTTTAGAGCGATGTAGTTTTTGTTTATGAAATCAGCTGTGCTCTGAGCAAACTGAGATTCTTTGACTAATGCCCCTATAGAAGTTCCGCATCTAAGCAATTGGTCTGACATTCTGTATTCGTTCTTAACGGTCTTGAGGTATTTATATACCTTTACTATTCTGTCAGCAAACGACTCAGTCTTGGAAATTATGATGTTATCTTTCAAAAGGGGAGATAATTCTGAATTTTGAATTTTTAATTATTAATTTCTAGCGCTGTACTCGTCCGTTAGCATTACCGCCGGCCAGTGCCTCTACCTCAGCTACTGAAACGAGGTTGTAGTCACCGTTGATGGTGTGCTTCAGTGCTGATGCAGCAACAGCGAACTCAAGAGCCTCGCCCTGGTTTGGCTTTGTCAGCAGACCGTGGATAAGACCTCCGGAGAATGAGTCACCGCCACCTACGCGGTCAATGATTGGGTTAATCTCATAGCGCTTAGACTGATAGAACTCCTTACCGTCGTAGATCAGAGCCTTCCAGCCATTGAACGTAGCAGAGAATGACTCACGCAGTGTAGAAACCACATACTTGAAGCCGAACTGCTCCTTCATCTGCTTGAAGATGCCCTCGTAGCCGGCTGCGTTGGTCTCACCGCCCTCTACGTCAGCGTCTGGCTTGAAGCCCAGACACAGCTCTGCGTCCTCCTCGTTGCCTATGCACACGTCAACATACTCCATCAGTGGACGCATGATAGAGATAGCCTTCTCAGAGGTCCACAGCTT
>DEKQ01000078.1 GCA_002353975.1 Prevotellaceae bacterium UBA2718 | reverse complement strand
GGTGAAGCGAACTATGGAAGACAGAATAACAGGCTATGCAAATTAAGCTATCTTCTACGGCGGTAAGACATCTGCAAGAAATCATAGACAGCCACTTAGAGTATTGTGGCGAACGCTCGGCTATGAAATTCTGCCATCAAGTTGATGAGAAATTACGGACATTATCAAAATTTCCCGAATACGGTTCGTATGAAAAGTTATTGGAAGGCAGGAGAATAAAGTATAGAGCTAAGCTTATCAACAAAAGGTATAAGATGATTTACCATATAGGTGATGACACTATAATGGTAGATGCCTTCTGGGATATGCGTATGCATCCTAATAGTTTACAAAAAAGAATCTGACATTTTTTTACAGTATACCATAGATATATAATGTCTTAACATTCAATAACACATGATGAAGAAAGTACTCAGTTGGGTGATAGCCGCCACCCTCGTCTGCGGCACAGCAGTATTTACGGCATGCTCTGACGACGACAACACAAGTTCAGCAGAGCAGGCAGCCAAGAATCGTGAAACATTCGTAGCACACAGCCGTGCAATGCTCAAAGACCTTGCCCAGAACCTCAAGTTCAAGTCTTGGCCTAAGATGAATTCCTTTCTCCTCTATTTCAATGAGGCAGTACTGCTCAATAAAGACTACAACACCCAGATGGCTAAAATCTTCGAGCAGAAGATAACCGAGAGCACCAAGCCCGTAGAGGCAGGCTCCGACCTCGCCGCTCTGGGCTATACAGAGCAGGCAACCATCGACCTCTCCAATTTCAATTACCTCGTCACCGTCTCTGACGCCACCACCTTCAAGATAGAAGAAAGCCAGGACTTCCGATTCAAGATATACAATCCTAAGACCAAGGTAAATATTGACATCCTTTTTGAAGGCACAGGTACCACCATTCCAGTGCTCAGCAAGTCACTTAGCACAGAGACGCTCGCAGTGATTGTACTCGTGCCACAGCAGTTTAAGTTTGTGCTCAGCAACGACTCCGACGGGAAAATGCGTCCTTGGCTTACAGGCACATATAACAATACCCTCGAATTAAGCACAGGTAGCTCTTACGTTGACATCACCAAGGATAAGTGGACCTTGACGGGCAACACCGTCACAGGTCATGGCGGACAGGTAACTGACTTCACCATCACCCAGGACCCCGTCACCCATAAGGCATATAATAAATTCAGTTTCGTGCTCAACGGCAGAAAGATGATTGACATATCCAGCGAGTCATCCAATACCACTGGTCAGAAGACTATCGAAAAGCTTACCCCCACCAGCAGTGCCCTAGACCTGCTCGTAGCCCTGCTCGACGGCAATAATATCGATGCCGCCACCATCACCCTGCTCGACGACCTCACCACCACCATGAGCATCAGCGACATGAGCAAGCTGCTGCAGATAGAAGAGGAATACCGCGCGGCAGTTCGCAGTTCTGCCGACCAGCAGACTATCGAGAAATACACTCAGCAGTTCAATGAACTCGTGTCTGCCAAGATGACTTGCAAGGGTGTTAATCAGGTCATCCCCATGCGCCTCGTCACCACACAGGTGGGCGTTGACTGGGGGGCACTCTACGGCTTCAAGTTCGAAGGCTCCGATGAATACGTCAGCTTCAAAGACCTGCTTGACCAAGAGTCATTAGAATACTTCATCAACATCGTTAACCATTCAACAGGTCCTATGGAGCAAGGCATCCTTGTCGTGCGTCAGTTGTTCCTGTATATGCAATCCTTTGCCAATGGTTTCAAGCAGTAATGGGTAAACCGCTGCTATTGTTATCACTCTTTGGTCTCTGCCTGAGTCTTTGCCTTTGGCGTGGGGGCAGGTACGAAGCCGAGTGCGGCTACGATGCACGACATGAATGGGCTGATGATATTAAAGAAGCAGAATGGCAGATATACCAATGTCGGTATGCCGAGCACGGTGCTCTGCGTCATGCCGCATGCCGTCCACGGAACAAGTACCGAGGTGACGGTGGCGCTGTCTTCGGTACTGCGGCTGAGCAACTCTGGACGATAGCCACGGTCCTCATATTCCTTGCGGAAGATGGAGGCGTTCATGATGATGGAGAGGAACTGGTCGCCCATAATCATATTGAGGAACACGCCGCTGGCAACGGTTGTGCTGACAAGGCTGGTCGTGCTGTGTATGGCACGCAGTATAATCTGCGTAAGGCTGAGCAGCATGTTGCTGGCCACCATGCACGAGCCGAAGAACATGGCGCAGAGTATGAGCCATACCGTATTGAGCATACCAGCCATACCGCGCGTTGAGATGAGTTCGTTGATTGCCTCCACGCCGCTATCTATGTTTGTGTTGGTGTAACAGGTAATCATGATGCCCTTGAAGAGAGACAGGGCGCTTACCTCAGTACTGCCGGCTATGCCCGCCAGGATGCCTGGCTGGAGGATGGCGGCGCAGAGGCAGGCGGCGAAGGCAGAGAGGATGAGGGTGATGAGCGAGGGTACTTTCTTGTATATCAGGAAACCTGTGAAGACTGGTACAAGGAGCGTCCACAAGGATATGTTGAATGTCTTGTCGAGGGTCGTGGTGTACTGGGAGATCTCGAT
>DEKQ01000011.1:8745-18071 GCA_002353975.1 Prevotellaceae bacterium UBA2718 | reverse complement strand
TGCAGATGTATTGACGAAAGCCTGCTCGCTGAATTGGCGGATGCTCACGTCCGTAGAATGAGGGCTTATTTCAATAATGCCCGACGACACTTAGCCGAGCTTAACGGCGATGACTTGGCTGTGTTCATTGACTTTTGTAAAACCTTTAAGAATCGCCAATCTTCAGACAGCACTGCTCAGTCATGGAGCGACATTGACACGGATGCCATACGTGAGCAGTTCATACAGAGAGTACACGAACTAACACCAAAGCCTTGCTTGGAATTCCTTGCAAGCCATTCCTTCGTTTTTGAGGAGATATACTCTTCTCTCAGTTTTGAATCAAACGAGCATCTCAACACATTCGTTTATAAGCAGCGATGTGAGACCATAGAAAAGATTCTCAATAGTCATCTGTTCTACGAGAAACCGCTACGAGTCTCACAGCCCTGCATCGATATTCGATCTGTTGTCTGGCGGGTTACCTTGTCAGCGAGATACCATCTGTTTACATCTGAAGACGATGACCATCAGCAAGACGCGATTGATAACAAGATTATTAACCGTGCTCCTGCGCTGGTTGCATAAAAAGTTTGCATCAACGAAGGGGCCATAACAAAGAAACATGTTATGACTCCAAAAGACATAACATTCTCTTCTTCATACGAAGAATATTTGGTTGAAGTAGAGAAATATATTCTCACTCTACGCGAACCTATAGCAGAGAAATTAAGGCGAATAGAAAAGAGTGCGAGAATATTTACAGAGAGAATTTACGGCTACTTACCTGCAGCGGGTGAGATGAAATGGCCAGTGCTGAAACCTAATTATAATGCAGATGTAACAAGGCTCGTTCCCTTCCATGAGGCATATAGCTACGATATTACCGATGCTGTGATATACTTCTATATTGATGATAGTTTGTTCATAAGGATTTTCTTAAATCCGGACAAGTATTTACCTTTTCTTAGAAGATGCAAGGGCGTTATTGGCTCCGATTTATCACAATATACTGATATGCCAGCGGAGATGCGCTACCGGCATTCTTGGTGTAACACTACTATGTCTGCCTACCTACAGGAAGGTGGAGTAAATCTCTATCCCAACATCACATGGTCGAAAGGTGACAGTTATTCATATAGTTTTCCACAGAACCTGCGTAACTCCGTAATTGCAATCAATAGTAATGGAGTGCATAAAAGCGACTTATCGCTCTATCGATGGAAATGTGGATATCAACAGGCATTGCTGACGCTATTGCCATTGCACATTATTCGATTCGGTCAACCTGTGGATGGCGAGAATACCTCCATCAGTTCATATTTTATTAACGAACGCATAAAAATGTTGAGAAATGGGAGCAAACGGAAGTAAATCATTAGGAACGACAGAGACAGAGGCCGGACGTCGTTGGAAGACAATAGAGACTCTGCCTAACGGAGTGAAGATTATAGCGTTCAAGAACTCTAAAACTCCCACCAAGATGCCAGAGGAGAGCCATTCTCCTAATGCCATTTATGGGATGATGTTTAAGAAGGGGAATGGTCTTAAGAGCATATCTATGTACGATTCAAACTGCTTGAAAATACTTGAGATCCACAACGAAGACCATCATGGAACAGGCCCACATTATCACTACTGGAAAAATGGTGAGCCGATAGGAGATGCTATTCCAATCACATCGAACCCTCAATTACAGCATTTGTTAAACGAAACTATCAGTTATTTGTAAAACATGGCATACGAATACAGAAAAAAAGATTTGGCTGGATACCCGTTTAATGCAAAGTATCCACCAAACTATGAGAAGAATGGCGGATTGTATCATGGTTATAAGAACAATTCAGAAGAGACGTTTTACTACGACTTTGCTGTTCAGAGGTACGACCTGCGTTTCAGTTACAACGGTAAGAAGTATTATTTCCTGTCCGAACGGGACTATGCCGCTCAGTGTGACGAACATTTCACAAATGAGATTCGAAGATTCAAGGATGGCAATGCCGTCCTCGAGGAATTCGAGATTGACGGAAAGAAACTGATAGACCTGATTCCGTTTATTGAAGATTGCGAACCGATGTAATGTTGAAACCTACAAAGGTCAGTCTCTTGACGAGCTGTACAGGAGCGAGTTACCGACAAGAACATGCTGCCGCTGAAGCGGATTTCGTTCTTGAGGAATAACGAGTAAAAAAAGAAGCAGGACTTCAACATCAGTCCTGCTTCTCTATAATTTATCTAAACTTCACGATTGGGCAGAAGTATTTCAAGATTGGGCCAAACCTCTTAATTTCGTAATTGTTCATGAAGCGAGCTTCGTTTGAAAGTCGTTTGAATGTGCCATCCTTCTGCTTTTCCCAAATCTGAACGTGAACAACTCCTACAGGGAAATGGCGACCATCTCCTCTATTTGTATGTGCATGGCTCCACTCAAATGCCCAAATGCCACAGGAATGCCACAGGGACAGGTGACTGACATCTATCGCCTTGATATGAAGATAGAAGAGGGAAAGCCGGAGTAGAAAAAAAATAATGGGCAATAAAGATGTAAAGCGTGATGTCATAATGTATGGTATGGTAGATTAGCCGAATGAAGAAATAATGAAAAGCCAGCTTGGAAGATTATCTTTCACTTTTGAGCGGTTTTATACCATTTAGATGAAATTTTGTGGCAAAATGATGGCGGAATGAAATAAAATGCTTATCTTTGCACCGAACTTAGGAACAAAAGTTATGGCACAAGTATCTATGACAGTCCGTATGGACTCAGGCATTAAGGCCGCATTTGATGCACTTTGCGCTCAGTTTGGCATGAGTGCGAATGCAGCTATGAACATCTTTGCAAATGCTGTTGTGATGCAGCGTCGTATTCCATTCGAGATTAAGGCTGCTCCAGAAGAAACGTCAGGAAGTGGATTAGAGGCATTTCGTGCACTTAGGGCAGAGGCGGAAAAGAATGGCCTCCAAGAGATGAGTCTTGACGAAATAAACGAGGAAATACGACTGGCGCGTGCAGAAAGACGGGCAAAAGCGGAGAAGAGATGATCTACGCAGTAATTGATACGAATGTGCTTGTATCGGCTTTGTTTACAAAGAACATCGAAGCGGCTACGGTAAAGGTGCTTAATGCGATGTTTGAGGGGAAGATAGTCCCTATCTACAATAGCGAGATTATTGATGAATACGAAGATGTCCTTCATCGTCCGAAATTTCGTTTTACTCCATCTTTGGTTAATACATACATTAATAAAATAGGCGAATTGGGAATATCTGCCGAGCGTGTTCATAGTGAAGAGGCGTTTCCTGACAAGGACGATGTTGTTTTCTATGAAGTAGCTCTTTCAAAAGAGGATGCATATTTGATAACAGGAAATAAAAAGCATTTTCCCAAGAAGCCAATTGTGGTTACACCTACAGAAATGATGGAGATATTGGATAAAAATGGTCTTTTATGATGGAGTATCTTGGTAATGAAGAACTCTTGAACCAGCCAAAGACAGCATTCATGGCAGATGCCATAGGGACAGGGGACTGACATCTATCGGTAACTTTGTTGAGTAGTTAAGGAGAAAGGTTTTAGGGGAAATCAGTCTATATATAAAAGAGGTGGATTAATTCTGCCTCTTTTTCTTGTGTATCTCAAAACTTAATCGTACCTTTGCACGCGATTTACACATTACGTAAGTAACGAAAGACATATTCACAACATGACGTATAAGACAATCAAGTTGGCATTGTTGCTTTGCTCTGTCGTGGCTACAGGCACCGTAGAGGCAGAGACACGCACCCTAACGCTTGACTCCTGTCGCGCTATGGCTCTCAGATGGAACAAGCAGCTGCAGATGGCTCGCGTTGAGCGCCAGATGGCAGAGGATGTTCGCAAGGCAGCACGCACAAAGTATCTACCACACGTTGACATTACCGGCGGCTATATGTACACCAGCCGCTCCATCTCCCTGCTGAGCGATTACCAGAAGGGAATACTGGGCAATCTGGGAACGGTTACAGGCATGAAGGTTGCTGAAGCCATGCCCCAGATAACCAATACTCTTACGGAAGGGCTGAAATCCCTGTATGCGTCTGGTCAGATCTCTATGGAGACGCTACAGAAAATGGGGGCTTTCGGCGCTGTCCTGGGACAGAGCATCCAAGGCTCGATGCCCGCATTGGTGGAAAACATGAACAAGGCAGGACAGAGCATAGTGGATGCCTTTAACACTAATACGCACCATCTGTTCACGGCCTCAGCCATGCTGACGATGCCTCTGTATGCCGGAGGAATGATAAAAGCCAGCAACGATATGGCTGACATAGCGGTAGAGATAGCAGAGGAGAAGGGTCGTGCGCAGGAGAACAACGTGACTTACGATGTGGAGCGCGCCTACTGGCTTGTGGTTTCGCTGACACACAAGAAAGAGTTGGCTGACAGTTTCCTTGAGTTAGTAAAGAAGCTGAACAGCGACGTACACGTGATGATACGCGAGGGCGTAGCGACACGTGCCGACGGCCTGAAGGTTGACGTGGCTGAGAACGAGGCCGATATGACCAAGACAAAGGTGGAGAACGGCCTGTCGCTGGCGCGTATGCTGCTGTGCCAGCTGTGTGGCATGAGGCTGGATAGCGAGTTCACACTTGAGACAAAGGCTTCGGAGGCAGCTCCATATACGGTAACGGCTGAAGGCACACCCGGGTATTGGGATTTGCAGAACCGCCCGGAGCTGCAGATGCTGAGCCATGCTATCAGCCTGACAAAGCAGAAGACCAAGATAGCTCGCGCAGGATACCTCCCGCAGGTGGGACTTACTGGAGGCGCGGTATTCACCAACCCAAGCGTATTCAACAGCTTTGAGCGCAAGTTTAAGGGTATGGGTGTTGTTGGCGTTGTGGTAAGAATACCCGTTCTTGACTGGGGTGAGACGGCCTATCGCATCAGGGCATCAAAGAAATCAACCACCCTGGCACAGCTGACCCACGATGAGATGGAGGAGAAGATGCAGCTTGAGGTGAGCCAATGCAACCACAAGCTGAACGAGGCTCGCAAGCAACTCGTTGCCGCAACAAAGAACGTGGAGCGCGCTGAGGAGAACCTGCGTTGCGCAAACCTGGGCTTCAAAGAGGGCGAGATGCAGACAACCGACGTGATGGCAGCACAGACAGCCTGGCTGCAGGCACAGACAAACAAGATTGATGCCGAGATAGACATAAGGCTCAGCGAGGCAGCCATGAAGAAAGCCCTGGGAAACTGAAGAGTGAAGAGTGAAGAGTGAAGAATTAACCTCACCCCCGGACCCACTCTCCAAGGGATGAGAGAAGAGTGAAGAATGGAGCGTGAGGAAAGTCAAACGGAGTTTAAGAGCGAAGAATGGAGACAGAGGACAAATGTCTTAACTACTGTCCGAAGGACGAGCGGAGCGATTACTACTTAACTCCTGAAAGCTGAAGAAACAGAGTAATATAAAAATATAAGATGGAAAACAAAAAGCAACATAACAGCGTGATGATGGCCGTAGCAGCCTTCATCTTAGTGGTAATAATTGTCGGAGCCATAGGATTCTTTACTATCGGCAACGACAAGGAAGTGATACAGGGCCAGATAGAAGTGGAAGAGTATCGCGTGTCAACGAAAGTTCCTTCGCGTATTCTCCGCTTTTGCGTGAGCGAGGGTGACTACGTAAACGCAGGCGATACACTTGTAATCCTTGACGCTCCCGAGGTGGAGGCAAAGGCCGAACAGGCTCAGGGCGCCATCGATGCTGCCGAGGCCATGAGCGCAATGGCGCAGGCCGGAGCCCGCAAGGAGCAGATCAGGGGCGCTTTCGAGTTGTGGCAGCAGGCAAAGGCAGGGCTGGAGATAGCCGAGAAGTCATACCAGCGCGTGCAGAGACTGTTTGACGAGGGTGTCGTGAGCGAGCAGAAGCGCGATGAGGCATACGCAGCTTTCAAGGCATACGAAGCTCAGGAGCAGGCTGCCAAGAGCCAGTATGATATGGCCATGAACGGCGCACGCAACGAAGAGAAAGCCGCAGCCAAGGGACAGGTGAAGGCCTATGAAGGCAAGATGCAGGAAGTGAAGGCCTATAAGAAGGAAACCGTGCAGGTGGCGCAGATGGCCGGCGAGGTATCTACCATCTATCCGAAGGTGGGAGAACTGATTGGCGCAGGCTCACCCATAATGACAATAAGCATCATGGATGACCTCTGGGGCACATTCAATATCCGCGAAGACCAGCTGCAAGGCATGAAGAAGGGCGACACGTTCAAGGCCTTCGTACCTGCTTTCAGCAAGGACATAACCATGAAGGTGACCAGCATCAAGGACCAGGGAAGCTATGCCACATGGAAAGCTACCAAAAGCAACGGGCAGTATGACATGAAGACATTTGAGGTGAAAGCCCGCCCGACGGAGAAGTTTGACGGTCTGAGACCAGGAATGAGCGTAGTGAAGAAGTGAGACAAGTGCTCCGTGAAATAAAGCTGCTGCTGAAGCACCCTATATATATACTCAGTATGGTGGTGCTGCCTTTGGTTGTGACCGTATTCTTCACATCGCTGATGGAAGAGGGGCAACCAGAGGACATGCCTATAGGCGTGGTGGATCTGGACAACACTTCGGCAACACGGAAGCTGACGCGCATGCTTGACAGCTTCCAGGCTTCGAGGGTTGTGGCCCACTATGCCTCAATGGACGAGGCACGTCATGCCATGCAGAAGAACGAAATCTACGCCTTCATCCTCTTTCCCAAGAACATGACAAGGGATATGACATCCATGCGACGTCCGAAGATGTCATTCTACTATAGCAACACCTCTCTCACGGTGGGGTCCTTGATATTCAAGGATATGAAGACGGTAAGCACGCTTGCCTCTGCCGCCATAGGGCAGGCGACCCTGCAGGCAAAGGGAATGACAGCGGAACAGACGCGGGCTTTCCTGCAACCCATAGCATTGGACGTACACTCGGTAGGCAATCCGGCTGTGAACTACAACATATTCCTCAGCAATATGCTTGCGCCTGCCGTGCTGATATTATTCATATTCCTCGTTACGATATATTCCATAGCCACCGAAATGAAATTCGGCACCTACTTGGAGTGGATAGAGGCAAGCGACGGGAATTTCAACAGAGCCCTCTACACCAAAGTCCTTACCCAATCCGTAATCTGGTTTATTGTCTATGCGTGCATGATGGGCTATATGTATGGTGCTCTATCCTTCCCCGCGCCGGGCGGATATTGGAAGTTGCTGCTGCTTGGAGCGCTGACAATACTTGCCTCCCAGGGGTTCGCCATATTCATCTTCGGCCTCATCGCCTCGCCCCGAATGGCTATGAGCGTCGGAGCACTATTGGGAGTGTTGAGCTTCTCTATGGTGGGCAGCGCCTTCCCCATTATGGCAATGGACCCGCCAATGCACACGTTGGCATGGATATTCCCACTCAGACATTATTACATCATATATCAACTCTGCGTATTCAATACCTATCCGCTCAGTCATGTGATACCCCACATCATCGCGCTGCTGGGCTTCATGCTGATATCGCTGACCGTAACACACAGGATGGAACGTGAGTTTAAGACATTTGAATATCTTCCATAAACAATAAAAACACTTATTATCATCAGCAAGATAACCGACATAACAGACGCCTGGCTTGACGAGGTCAAGGCTATATTAAAGGATGAAGGAGTGCTTCTCTTCTTCATCTTCCTGCCTTTGGCATATCCATTACTCTACTCTTGGATATACAACAACGAGGTAGTACACGATGTCCCTGTGGCAGTAGTGGATAACTCGCACTCGTCCATGAGCAGGGAATTCATAAAGAAGATGGATGCCACACCTGATGTCTGTGTGGCATACTACAGCCGTTCCATACCTGAAGCGCAGGAACTTATAAGCGAGGGGAAGGCATACGGCATACTCTATTTCCCCTTCGACTTTGCCCTAAAGAGCGGACGTATGGAGCAGACTCATGTAGGCGTATATTGCGACATGAGCTATATGCTGACGTATAAGGCAATACTTCAGTCAGCCACAGCCATAAGCGGCGAAATGGGAGCAGAGATACAGACACGCCTCTCAGGACCTTACACACATCGCGATGAGGAGATTGGCACAAAGCCGGTGGACTTTGATGAAGTATCAATCTTCAACGTAACGGGCGGATATGGCAATTTCATCATCCCCGGCGTATTGGTACTCATTATACAGCAGGCGATGTTGCTGGGCGTAGGCATGATTGCCGGCACACGCAGGGAGAAGCATCGTATGCTTGAGCACACCTCAGAAACCAGCATGGAGCGTCGCTCACTATGGGGCAGCATAAGCCTCATGATGGGACAATCGCTGGCTTACCTTATGATATTCAGCATCATGCTGGCGTGGATAACGCTCATCGTGCCACGACTGTTCGGCTTCGTAAGCCTTGTTCACGGCTACGATTTGCTGATGTTCTTTACGCCATATCTGTTGGCGTGTGTGGCTTTTTCCATTACCGCAAATTCTCTGGTACGCTACAGGGAAAGCGTCATACTCGTTGTCGTATTCTCTTCCGTACCTTTACTGTTCATATCCGGAGTCAGCTGGCCGCTGAGCAATATACCTTCAGTATGGCAAGGCGTATCATGGATATTCCCCAGCACATTCGCCATCAGGGGATTTATACGCATGAGCAGCATGGGTGCACTTCTTGGAGATGTGACACCCGAATACGTAGCACTCTGGATACAGACTTTCATCTACACCATAACGGCTCTCATCGTGACACACCTTATACAATATAGAAGAGCCTAATGCGTTGTTTTACTATACATTAAACCAGAAAATATGAAAAAGATAATCCTCTTAGCACTTTTATCTATATGCATCACGGCAGGTGCTTTGGCACAGTCAATGTCTGACTCGCAGATTATTCAATTCATTCAGAAGGAGCAGAAAGCGGGTACATCGCAATCACAGATAGTGACGAAACTGATGCAGAAGGGCGTCAGCGTGCAGAAGTTGCAGCAGATACGTAAGAAGTATCAGAACCTGCAGAAGAGCGGCAGCAGCAGTTCTGCTATGGGCAAGAGCGAAGAGTCTTCTGACCGTCTGCGAACAGCCAACGGTACATCCATGCGCGGGGGTAAGAAAAAGGCTGACGCAGACTTTGAGGACAACACCCTCGGAGGCATTCAACAGAGTAAATCTAACGCACAGAAGCGATTGGAGAGCGACAGAGGTAAGTCTATAGGATTTGACGAATATGGCCAAGAGACACTCTTTGATGATGAGGAACAGATGGAGCGTGAGTTGGACGGTTTCTTTCCCGACTCTCTGACCATGCTGAAACAGAAGGTAAAACAACTGGA
>DEKQ01000011.1:5192-8665 GCA_002353975.1 Prevotellaceae bacterium UBA2718 | reverse complement strand
ATCGCCACGCCCCAGAACTACGTATTGGGTCCCGGCGATGTAGTAAACGTAGATATCTACGGAGCCTCTCAGAAGACCGTGAGCGAGACCATCTCACCCGACGGAACCATTACGATTGAGGACTTCGGTCCAGTAGCTCTCAGCGGACTTACCGTCAGTCAGGCCAAGGCACGTCTGCGCTCTACGTTAGGTTCGCGCTATGCTTCAAGTTCCATCCAGCTGACAGTAGGGCAGACAAAGACGATGATGGTGAACGTAATGGGTGAGGTGAAAGCCCCCGGCACATACACATTGTCGGCCTTTGCCAGCGTGTTCCATGCACTTTATATGGCAGGCGGAACCAATGACATCGGTACATTGAGAAACATAAAGGTGTATCGCAATGGAAAAGTTGTAAGCAACGTAGATATATACGACTATATTCTCAATGGCAAGCAGAGCGGCAACATACGCCTCCATGAAGGAGATGTAATTGTAGTAGGCCCCTATGACTGTCTGGTTAACATATCAGGCAAGGTGAAGCGACCTATGTTCTATGAGATGAAGAAGAACGAGAGCCTCAAGACCCTGCTGCAGTATGCAGGTGGCTTTACCGGCGATGCATATAAGAAGACTGTCCGAGTATTGAGAAAGTCAGGGGCAGAGTATCAGGTATTCAACGTCACGGAGTTTGACATGAGTTCCTTCCGCATCAGCGACGAGGACTCTGTAAGCGTTGACTCTATCCTACCCCGTTATGAAAATATGGTGGAACTGCGCGGAGCTGCGTTCCGTCCGGGCTTGTATCAGATAGGAGGTGACGTGACGACAGTCAAAGGTCTTATAGATATGGCTGACGGTATAAAGGAAGAAGCTTTGACTGAACATGCCGTGATGCACCGCATGAAAGCCGACCGCACACTCGAGGTACTCTCAATAAACCTGAAGGGTATCATGGATGGCACGGTGGCAGATGTGCCATTGCGCAATGAGGATGTGCTTTTCATTCCGTCAAAGAAGGAGACTAACGACAAGTTGGTACTGAAGATATATGGTGAGGTGCAGTATCCCGGAACCTATCAGTATGCTGATGGAACGACTTTGGAGGACATCGTTCTTCAGGCCGGAGGCTTGAAGGAGAGTGCTTCGCAGACAGTCAAGGTAAGCCGTCGCACCCTTGACTCCAGCAACGATAGTAAGACATCCGACGTAGCCACGCAGACTTTTGAGATGAAACTGAAGGATGGCTTCGTCATAGACGGTGAGCAGGGATTCGTCTTGCAGCCCTATGACGAGATCTACGTAACGAAGGATCCCCTGTTTAAGAAGCTTACTAATGTGACCATTGAGGGTGAAGTCTTTACTGAAGGCACATTCAGCATGAGCCAAACCGTCACTCGCGTCAGCGATGTACTGAAGATGTGTGGCGGTGTCACATCCCGTGCAGCACGCAACGGCACATACATCATGCGCAAGATGAGCGAAGAAGAGAAGCGCCAGCTATTCAATAAGACCTCTGAAAACCGCGCCGCCAGAGCATATAATATAGCAAACGGTCAGTCCGCAAGTGGCGGTAATGACAAACAAATCTTCGCTGACTCTCTCTTCACGGAATATGCATTGAAAACCAATTTATACAAAGTAGCCGTTGACCTACAGGCCTCCCTTAACAATCCAGGTAGCGAGTCTGATGTTATATTGCGCGATGGCGACCGGATAATTGTGGAGGAAGCACGCAACACGGTACGTATCAGCGGTGCCGTACCTTATGAGAATACGGTTCCATACGTTGAAGGCAAAAACATAAAGTACTATATGGCGCAGGGTGGTTCTCGTGGTTACAAGGACCGCAAGTGGGCCTACATTGTGTATCAGAACGGCACAGCCCAGATGGTAAAAGATGGAGCTAAAGTGGAACCCGGATGTGAGATTATCTTGCCAGAGCGTAACACCACCAACAATTCTCAAACTACAGCCCTTTGGGTAAGCATCGGCTCTACTATTGCCACCATGGCTGCAGTCGTAGTAAGTGCGATGAAGAAATAACCTTTACACCACAAAAAGCAAAAAAAATATGAAGATAGCAGTAGCAGGAACCGGATATGTTGGTTTGTCTATGGCCACACTCCTGTCCGGCCATCATGAGGTAACAGCAGTAGATGTCATACCTGAAAAGGTTGATAAAATCAACAAACGTATATCTCCCATACAGGATGAGTATATAGAAAAGTATTTTGCTGAACGGCAGCTCAACCTGACTGCCACGCTTGACGGGGCCTCAGCCTACCGTGACGCAGACTTCATCATCATTGCCACACCTACCAATTACGATTCTGAAACGAATAATTTTGACACTCACAATATAGAGGATGTCATTGATTTGGTACTGAGCGTAAAGAGTAATGCTATCATGGTGATAAAGAGCACCATCCCCGTGGGCTATTGCCAACGTCTTTACGAGCGTTACGGCAAGTCCCTTCGACTGCTCTTCGCACCAGAGTTCCTGCGTGAGAGCAAGGCGCTCTATGACAATCTCTACCCTTCCCGAATCATCTTGGGCTATCCAAAACTGTTTGAAGTGGATAATGTGGATGAACTGATACAGGCAGCCCATACCTTTGCAGGACTTCTTGTAGAAGGAGCGGAGAAGAAGGATGTTGAGGTGCTTTACATGGGATTGCGTGAGGCAGAGGCTGTAAAACTCTTTGCAAATACCTACCTTGCCCTGCGTGTCAGCTATTTCAATGAGCTTGACACTTACGCAGAGATAAAGCATCTTGACACCGAGGCAATAATAAAAGGTGTGGGACTTGATCCCCGTATTGGTATGCACTATAACAATCCTTCCTTCGGCTATGGAGGTTATTGCTTGCCGAAAGACACAAAACAGCTGCTGGCAAACTATCGCGACGTACCACAAAACATGATGACGGCCATCGTGGAAAGCAATCGCACCCGAAAGGATTATATTGCAGATGCCGTACTAAAGAAGGCTGGATACTATGCTTACAGCTCAAACAATCAATATGGCATGGCTCCTGCAAATGAGAAGGAGGGAGGATGCATCATCGGTGTCTTTCGTCTGACGATGAAGAGCAACAGCGACAACTTCAGGCAGAGCGCTATTCAGGGCATTATGAAGAGGATAAAGGCCAAAGGAGCTACTGTCATCATATATGAACCCACATTGGAAAACAATTCCACATTCTTCGGTTCTAAGGTTGTAAATGACCTTGACGAATTTAAGAAACAGAGTCAAGCCATCATTGCCAACCGCTATGACTCAGTGCTGGACGATGTGAAGGATAAAGTCTATACACGCGACATATTCAGAAGAGACTGATATACACATATATTCTTACTGACATATTCAGGAGAGACTGATATTCACCTATCAGTCTCTTTTTTTGTGTCCATAAAACTTACTTCCTTTAATATGGGCACAAAAAAAGGGCTCCGCTGAGCCCCAATCTTTGTTAACCTTAAATCTAATA
>DEKQ01000011.1:4164-5173 GCA_002353975.1 Prevotellaceae bacterium UBA2718 | reverse complement strand
ACTATGAAAAACACGTTGCAAATTTACGAAATTTCCGTATTTATTACAAACATTTCCGTGATATTATCCAAAGAACTCACGCTTTTTTGATAATTATCAACGATTTGCTATCATAGTGTAAGGTTACTGATACTTATGAGAGAAAAATATGTATGTCTGTTATTTCTTAGTTTTACAACCTTATCTGCTGCTCATCGTACGCAAACTCAACCCCCTCTGGCAGTCTGCTATTTGCATAGTCATGCGTTCCTATGTCGTGAGTGACGTGTATTAAGTACGTTCGCTCCGCTCCTATCTTTTGTGCCACACGGACAGCATCGTCAACGAGGTGGTGACTATGATGCTCCTTTTCAAATCGCAAGGCATTAATGACGAGTGTCTTTGTTCCCTCCAATATCGGCCACGACTCTTCAGGAAGGGACTTCATGTCCGTAATATATGCCAGCGGTCCGATGCGATAACCCAGGATGGGCAGTTTGCCATGCATCACCGTAAGGGGAATTATATCCAGTTCATCCGTGGCGGCTTCTATCGTGATATTACGCGTATCGTTGCGCATACGTCCCTGCATATCAGCGCCTCCATAGAAGATATCCATCACCTTCCGCTGAGGTCTCTCTATATGTATCACCTCGCCGTGTCGTGCTTCGTGCATTCGCAGGTGCGGCACACCGGGATACAACGATGGCTTGAAGCAATATGGCATAGTCTGATGAAGTGCCTCTATGACATCATCCTTGGCATATATGTCAACATCACCGAACCATGCAAAGGGGCGCAAGTCATCAATACCACCCACGTGGTCGAAATGTATGTGTGACAAAAGTACGGCATCCAGCTTGCCAAAATGGTTTATCGGTTTCTGATCCTTCGTCTGGTACAGCATTCCGCGATTGAAATCCTTAAAAGGATAGCGGTTTATCTGTTGACGAAAGTCTGGTCCGCAGTCAATGAGGACACGCAGCCCACCGTCTGTTTCTATCATTGCAGAAGAGCGCAGGCGTTTGTC
>DEKQ01000011.1:0-4110 GCA_002353975.1 Prevotellaceae bacterium UBA2718 | reverse complement strand
CCTGTTCCGAGAAATGTCAGTGTCATCATACGATATTCACCTCCGGTTTTATCTCTATGCCGAAGCGACTGAGCACGTCGGCACGTATTGCGTTACAAAGGTTTACCACCTCTTGTCCCGTAGCCCCTCCACGATTTACGAGCACAAGAGCCTGATTGGCATGCACACCCGCACGACCAAGCGATTTGCCCTTCCATCCACACTGTTCTATCATCCAGCCTGCAGGTATCTTCTCATGCTCTGCGTCTATTTTATAGTGTGGCATTGACGGGTACTGCGCCAATAGTTCTTCAAACTTCTCTCTGCTCACTATCGGGTTCATGAAGAATGATCCGGCATTGCCCTCCACTTCCGGGTCGGGCAACTTCGCCCTGCGTATGTCTATGACGACACGTCGCACATCAGCGGCAGTAGGCTTTGTATTGCCCTGTTCAGCAAGCACCCCGCGGATATTTCCATATTCCAGCGATGGCGTGAAGTGTCGGGAGAGCCGGAATGTGACGTGGTGTATCACGTATTGTCCGCGCCACTCATCCTTAAAGCGTGAATAACGGTAGCCATAGTGACACTCTTCATTCTCTATCATCACCTCCTGCCCGGATGCTATATCTATTGCCTCGATGGATTTTATCACATCCTTTGCCTCTTTCCCATACGCCCCGATGTTCTGCACCGCACTGGCTCCTACCTCACCTGGTATCAGCGAAAGGTTCTCCATCCCATACAGTTGATGGCTTATAGCATATTCCACTACTTCGTCAAACACCTCTCCCGCCCCGCAACGCAAGCAGCAATAGTCTTCATCTTCGCACTCACACATCTCGATGCCCTTGATGTTCACATGCAATACCGTACCGGGGAAATCCTGTGTCAACAGCAGATTGCTGCCGGCACCGATTATCAGCAGCGGAGAAGCCTGCTGTATCACCGGCATCATAGCACGCAGTTCCTCCATGCTCGCGGGTTCGAGCAGCTGGCGGCAACCGTGGTCAATGCCAAAAGTGTTATGTCGAAGTAAAGATACCAAAATCCTTCTGTAGTTTGTTGTTCTTACTGTTTAGTTTACATCGTCACCTTCTTCAGGCGCCAGCTCTGGCCCTTGCGGGTGAACACGAGGTCTGTCTGAAGGCCGTTGGCAATGCCCCTGATGAAGAAGAACCTCACTCCCGAAACGGGATATGGTGTCTTACCATACCTTATATTATATAGTGTTCCCGATGGCAGCCATGGTCTGAACATGGGCCATTGCTCTGGCATAATATCCCCTGTCATCGTCGAGAAGTCATCATCTGGGTCCGGACCAGTGAATGAGATTTCCTCTGCCAGCGATTGCTGTTGGAACAGGGAATCGTTCACAAACCTGTTATAGAAACGCATGAAGCGCTCGTCAGGATACTGCCTCAGCGAGATATGGTCTATAGAATCCAGCTTCCACAGCCCGCGTTCACGTGCAAAATACCATCTGGTTACTTTCTCACGCGCCATCGCGATACGCTCTACTATCACATTGCCCACAGTGGTGTCCTTCATCAGCTCCAGCTGGTTTGCCTTGTTGAATACGAGGATATAATATCCCTGCACCATAAAGAAATTCTCACGCTTCCACTGCGCCGACGTGATTTCGCTCCGCTTGCCGTATGTTATCACGGGCAGCGGGAAGTGGGTACGTTCCTTCTGCACCTTTCTTGACGCGGCATAGTTGAAGAAGAAATCGTCAAACAACTCATCGGCAGCCGATGGCATCGGCTCACTCTCCACCACGTCAGAAATGGAATCCTGCTCCACGGAGTCCACTGCTATGCTGTCCTCCAGCGGGAGCGCTTCCGGTTTTGTGCCACGGTCCATGCAGCCCGTCATGCCTGTCAGCATTATGCAAGCCAATAGAATGACCGGTGCATGTAATGTCGCGGTCCGTAATGAGTACGACATACGTTTCCCTTCTGTACTCATCGCACCGTCGTTTGGGGTGGATTGCTGTTGGCTGTTCAGGCCATTATTTGCCGAAAGCATCATTTCTTCAAAGCTTGTGTATTTTTATATTCTTTCAATTTCTTGAGATCAGTCGGTTAATCAGTCCCTCCAACTCATCGAGGGGCAGCATATTCGGACCGTCTGAGAGCGCATGGTCCGGCTCCGGATGCACCTCCATGAAGTATCCGTTGGCTCCGAAAGCCTTTGCTGCCATTGCCATCGAGGGCACAAAGCGGCGGTCTCCTGCCGTGAAGCCGTCTCCCCCACCCGGCCTCTGGACGCTGTGGGTGCAATCCATCACCACGCGGGGCACTATGTCAAGCATGTCTGGGATATTCCTGAAGTCCACCACCAGATTATTATATCCGAAGGTGTTTCCACGCTCACACAGCCACACGTCACGGTCCCCTACGTTGCCTGCCGTTTGAAGTGCCTGCTCTCCGTCCATCTTTTTCCACGTCTCGCGCACTTTCTCTACCGGGTAACGCATATCGCGCCCACTGAGAAACTGCGCTTTCTTTATGTTCACCGTCCGTCCTGTCCTGGCTGCTGCCACGAGCAGGTCTGTCTGTCGGCACAGGAATGCCGGTATCTGCAGCACGTCGGCCACCTCGGCTACGGGTGCTGCCTGCCAGTGTTCATGTATGTCGGTGAGTATTCGCAGTCCGTATCGGCTCTTGACATCTGCCAGCATCTGCAGGCCCTTCTCCATGCCCGGCCCCCTGAAGGACCGCAGGCTCGTACGGTTTGCCTTGTCAAATGATGCCTTGAAGATTATCTCTACGCTCAACCGCGTGCTGATATCCTTCAGCTTCTGTGCCACTACATCAAGCAGTTCCCCGCTCTCTATCACGCAAGGACCGGCTATGAATATCGGAGACAATGGTTTCACTTCTTCCAAAATTTCTTTGTAATATCTTTCAGCGTCAGGTCTTTCTGCACCTTATACATACGTTGGTTCGTGGTCTTCACATTCAGCGGACCCATCGTACCCACATACGGCCCCAGTTTCACATAGTCAAAATTCTCCAGGTGTATGCTGTGACTCAGCATCGGCCTTCCGCTATACCATGCAATCTTCAGCTCTGGATAGTGCTTCCTCACCCACGCTGCCAGCTCGTCAACCTCTGCCGGTGTGGCATCGCCTCCCATGAATGCGAGGCAGGTGATGTCGTGTCCATACTCTCTCAGCATCATGTCCAGCGACATGGCATTGAGCGGCTCACCGATGTCTTCCCACAGGTATTCGCTGTGGCACCCTATGCAGTGGCACGGGCAATTGGATATATTTATAGAGAGCGTGACCTCGTCAGGAACTTCCTGAAAGACCACGCCCGTGTTAACATATTTCATTCGTTAGCTTACCTTCATCTGTTGCTCTACAGCAGTAGCCTCGTGCTGCCCCATCTTGTCAGAGCCGGCATAGTAGCGGCGTGCTGCCTCCTTCTGGCGGGCAGCAGAGAAGTTGCTGACTCTCTTCAGGTAGCCGATGATACGTGTCATGTAGTCCACATTGCTGGAGTGACACTCCGGACACTCGTGCAGATAGCGCTTGTCAATGTGTCCGCAATTGTTGCAGATGGTGTTGGGGATATTGAATGTGAAGTAGTTACATCCCTCCTTGGCAGCCACCTTCAGCAGTTGCTTGTACTGCATCTTTGAGAGGTGCTCCTCCAGGTTCATGTGGAGTGCGCTGCCGCCTGTGAGGTGCTCTATGTATGGAGCGCCGTGCAGCTTGAACTTGTCGATGATGTTCAGCGACTGATCCTCTACTATGTAGAAGTAAGAGTTGTAGCAGTCGCGCGGTACAAAGTATCCGTCCTCACGGTCCCACTTTGCGTGCTTCACACCCACGTTCTCTGCCGGAATCATCTCACAGTTGAAGAGCACGTCCTTCGTGCGATACTGCTTGTTGAGTTTCTCTACGATTGACAGGATGCCCTGTACGAACTCCTTGTACTTCTCGTTGGGTGTTATCTTGAGTCCCATGAACTCCGCTGCCTCCACAAGTCCGTTTACGCCGATGGTGAGATACTGGCGGCTCATGTTGATGTAGCCAGCGTCGAAGAGAGGCAGCATGCCGTGCTCCTTCAGCACCTTCAGGTTCTCATTGTATGCCAGCTGCACCTTGTGGCAGAG
>DEKQ01000122.1 GCA_002353975.1 Prevotellaceae bacterium UBA2718 | reverse complement strand
GGCAATAAACCAACAAGTTAAGTCCTCAACGCTCTCTGGGTGATTTGGAACAGAAGCCTTCCCTGGCTCTCAAAAAGTGACAAAAAGCGTGCAAAAAGGGGCATTTTATGGAAGGAATTGCCCCTTCTCAGGCGTTTTGTTTGTCAGAGACGAGGATTGTTGCTTTCCAAAAAGTTGAGCATTTGTTTCGCAAAATGGGCATCTAATGGCCGTAAATCATAAATAAGGTTCATCTGACAAATGCGTAGTTGGTATGGGAAGGACGGGGCGGCGATGTTGCATAAGTCCTGTGCATGATTTTGTATCAACTCCCTATGAAAAAACCTCTAAAAAATCGCGGAAACCCCTTCTCAGGAGCTAAAATGATGCTTCATCGGGTCGCGAAGTAACTTTAACCTCCTTAAAGTTACTCCGGAACACCCTTAAAGTTACTCCGGGACACCCTTAAAGTTACTCGCGGATGGGGTTGAAATTCGCCTATTTTGCGGCTATATTGTTCCCTGCTTACCCTTCTGAAAGGTCGCGTTTTGACTGTTTTGATGGTAACAGCCATAAGGATAGGGAGTTACGTAAAACACTGGTTTTTGCGATTATACGCAGGCAGCAGATTTTTCGTGGAAAATATGCGACTGTAGAGCACGAATAATTATGCAAAATCTGCATAAATGTTGTTTCTGTCCGATTGCCGTTTAAGTGAAGAGTGAAAAGTGAAGAGTGAAGAATTGGGAGTGATGAGTGAAGAGAGATCAGGGGTGAGGGAAGAGGGAAGAGTGAAGATGGGAAGAGTGAAGAATTATCCCGCTCAGCTGGATTTGAAATCCGACTGAGCGGGATATATAGTATAGAACAACCGAGTTCTATTAATTTCTATCTCAACAGACGCACGTCGATATTATTTGATGACAAAGACATTGAATGACTTAGGTGCCACTTCTGTGTCTATCGTTGTGCCGGTGAGCGTTACGTCGCTCTCCTTTGGAGTTATCTTCTCTGGGTTGTCGAGGGTGTTCTCCGCTACGGGGTCGCTGCTGGTCAGGGTGATAACCTTTGCGCCTGTGGCTTTCTTCAGACCCTTGAGGTTGAGCTTCACGGGCTGTGCCTTATCGCTGACATTCGCTACCTTTATATATATGCTGCCGTTGTTCTTGTCGCACACGGCTGATGCGAAGAGTCCGTTCTGGTCGTCATCGCCGCAGACGTTGCGTCCGTTCATCGTGATAGGCAGTACGTTGGTGCCCTTATAATGTCCGTAAAGCTGCTGAACGTAGTAAGAGCAAGACTTGAACATACGCAGATTGTCGTACCAAATCATGTCCGGACGCCATTGCCAGCCCTTAACGTGTGCGAAGAGTGGGGCGTATGTGGCCATGTGAACTACGTCGGCGTTGCGCTCAAAGCCAGTCATGAAGGCTGCCTCCATGAGTGAGGCGTTGAAGTGGTTCCACTTCTTGCCCTTTCCGTGGCAGGCATACTCGCCGGCAAATACCTTCGGACCCTTGCGGTCATACTTGTCATAGCGATGACGGTTCACCTTGTCCATGAACCACGCCTCATTGCGATAGAAGTGCTCATCATACAGGTCGGCCTTGAGTTCCTTCATCTTTGGCTGGAGCATGTCAAACTTCCATCCCTCTGAATCGGGGCCTGTGGTGCCGATATACTTGATTTCCGGATGCTTCTTCTTCAGCACGTCGAGGAATTTCTTCAGCCTTGACGTGAATGCGGGGTTGTCCTTATAGTCCCATTGCTCGTTGCCCACTCCGAGGTAATGCAGGTTGAACGGAGCAGGATGTCCCATGTCTGCACGCACCTTACCCCATGTTGTGTTGACGTCTCCGTTGGCGAACTCTATGAGGTCCAGGGCATCCTGAATGTAAGGATCGAGGTCGTCAAGGGCTACGTGTACGGTCTTTTCGTCCTCTATCTCGTTCTGGAACTGGCAGGACAGGCCGCATGAGATTACCGGCAGAGCCTCGCAGCCGAAGTCTTCGCAAAGCTGGAAGAACTCAAAGAAACCGAGGCCGTAGGTCTGATGGTAGTCAGGATAGAGGCGGTATGGGAATGTGTTCTCCCAACGGTTCTCGTTCAGCGGACGGTTCTCTACGGGGCCTACGCTATTCTTCCATTGATAGCGCTGGTTCAGGTCAGTACCTTCTACGATACATCCGCCGGGGAAGCGGAACACTCCGGGCTTGAGGTCGCAGAGCGCCTGTGCCAGATCCTTACGCATACCGTTCTCGCGGCCCTTCCATGTGTCGGTAGGGAACATGCTGACATGCTCTATATCCACGGTCGTGAGCTTCTTCTGGCCTCGCTTTCCGGCAAGGAACAGGCGCAGGTGAGCATCGTCAATGGTCTTTTTGGATTTAATCGTGACGGAGTATTTCTTCCAATCCTTGCCCTTGATATTTAGGGTGTCGGAGGTAAATTCCTGGTGTTCGCCCATGGTATCGTTATCTACGAGCTGTACGTACAGTCGTCCGTCACCTCCCTCTGGGCAGCGGGCGTATAGGGAGAAGCGGTAGGTCTCGCCCTTCTTTACGGCCACGCCGAAGAAGCCTTCGTTCTCCACGCCTGTGCGCTTGTGAACATGGCCAGGGTCTGACAGACGCAGGTAGTGCGGATTCTTGTCAAACGGGCCGCCTTGATCCATAATCTGGAACTTGCCGAACGGAATCCATCCCATCAGGTTCTGTGGAAACTCAAACGAGCGGTTCTTAATCATTTCGGCATAAAGACCGCCGTCGGCAGCATAGTTGATGTCCTCAAAGAAGATGCCATACATGGTGTTCTGTATCTTGGCACCGGGTTTTGACACCTTGACGGTCATCTCGTTGACCTGCGCATTGGCAACCAATGGCAGCGACAGAGCTAAAGATAATAAGAGTCTTTTCATATTATGTTTGTTTGGTTAGTTGGTTGTTTTCCTATAATTGCGCGCCTCAGAGAGGCACGCCACGCGACACTCCCAGCTGGTTTCGTAATATCATCTCTCCCCCTTGGGGGAGCCGGAGGGGCTTTTAATTCTTCTCATCCCTGCTGCGGAACCATGTGGCAAGTATTGTGCCTGATATGGAGTGCCAGGCGCAGCTGACGGCTGCGGGGATGACGGCCAGCGGACATGATACGGCGAAGAATGTAGAAGCCAAAACCGTTGCAAGTCCGGCGTTCTGCATTCCCACTTCTATGGATATGGTGCGCTTCTTTGCCTTTGAGAAGTTGAACATCCTGCCTGCCGAATATCCCGTGAGATAGCCGAGGGAATTGTGGCACAGCACCACGAGGAATACTACGAGGAAGAACACGATGCCCTCTGTCATTAGTTTGTCTCTTACTGCGCTTATCACTCCTCCCACGATGCAGGCAAGTCCGAGGACGCTGAATGCAGGCATCACGGCCTGAGCTTTCTTGAATGACTCGTTCTTGCCATAGAAGAGGTTGGCGAAGAAACCTATGGTGACAGGTAATAGTGTGACAATCAGGATATTGAGAAACATTCCGACGGCATCTACTTCAACCTGCTGACCGGCCAGCCAAAGTACGAGTAATGGAGTGACAATAGGCGCCAGAAGTGTGGAAACAGTCGTCATGCCTACCGAGAAGGCTACGTCTCCGTGACACAGGTAGGACATGATATTGCTCGAAACGCCTCCCGGACAGCACCCCACGAGTATGATGCCCACGATGATAGGCTTGAAGTCAAAGCCGAGTATTGCGGTCAGGGAAGAGTGGAATAAGATGCCCACGAGGCTGTCGATGCCTATGGTCAAAGTCCATGCTATGAGCGGCATGAGGAAGAACTGCGCGCACGTACCTATTAGAATATCAAAAGGGCGCGATGCCAATACCTTGATATCCTGCATGGTGAGGGTGAGACCCATAGTGAGCATTATGAAGCCCAGGATGCATGACTGAATGGTGCCATGAACCCATGAGAACAGGCTTGGCACGAAATAAGTCATTACCGCTATAACGATAATGAACCACGAAGTGTATGTTGACAGCCACTGGCTGCAACGGAAGAGTATATTGTACATGTTGTGGCAAAGTTAAGCATTTTCTTTTAATCAACCAAATTTAGCAGAATTTATTTTGTCACCTCATAAAAAATCCGTATCTTTGCGGCCAACTAACCTCCTCTCAGTCAGCATGGCTGACACCTCCCCTGAGTGAGGAGAGGCTGAACGGGAAAAAATAAACTATCAATAATAAACAAAAATCTATGAGTCTAAAAATTGTGGTACTGGCCAAACAAGTACCCGACACGCACAATGTGGGTCCGGACGCGATGACAGCAGAGGGAACGATAAACCGTTCCGCATTGCCCGCCATCTTTAATCCCGATGACCTGAACGCCTTGGAGCAGGCGCTAATTCTGAAAGACAAGTTCCCCGGCTCCACTATCACAGTTCTTACTATGGGTCTGCCTAAGTCAGCAGACATCATCCGTGAGTCACTCTATCGCGGCGCCGACTGCGGATATGTCGTGACAGACCGTTGCCTCGGCGGTGCCGACACGCTGGCTACGAGCTATACCCTGTCTCAGGCCATACGCAAGATAGGCGACTATGACATCATCCTCGGTGGCCGTCAGGCTATTGATGGCGATACGGCGCAGGTAGGACCTCAGATAGCGGAGAAGCTTGGATTGACCCAGGTCACATACGCGGAGGAGATAATCTCACTTGACCCCGAGGCCAAGAAGATTGTCATCAAGCGCCATATAGACGGTGGCGTAGAGACTGTTGAGGCTCCGTTGCCTCTGGTCGTAACTGTCAACGGCTCTGCCGCACCTTGCCGCCCGGCAAATGCCAAGCGCATCATGGCTAACAAGAAGGCGGAGATACCGGAGTGGAATGCACAGGACATCAACTGCGACATGCAGCAGGTAGGCAAGACCGGTTCGCCCACTAACGTGAAGAAAGTAGAGAACATCGTCTTCAAGGCAAAGGAAAGCCGCACCATGAGTGGCTCTGACGAAGAGATCAACACCCTGATGCAGGAACTTATTAACGAAAAGATAATAGGCTAAAGAGTATAGATATGAATAATGTATTTGTATATTGTGAGATAGAGGGTACAAAGGTAAAGGACGTTGCCCTCGAACTTCTCACCAAGGGACGCAAGTTGGCCAATACTCTTGGCGTGCAATTGGAATGTATCATAGCTGGCTCAGGCCTTGACGGCGTGGAGCAGCAGGTAATAAAATATGGTGTTGACAAGGTGCATATCTTTGATGCGGAGGGCCTGTTCCCTTACACATCAAACCCCCATACGGCACTCGTGGTAAACCTCTTCAAGGAGGAGAAGCCGCAGATTTGCCTTATGGGAGCCACCGTCATAGGCCGTGACTTGGGACCGCGCGTGTCTTCGGCACTCTTCAGCGGACTTACCGCCGACTGTACGGAGCTGGAGATTGACGACTTTGACATGAAGGTGAAGAACGAGGCCGGTGAGCTCGTCAACAAACACTATGAGCAGCAGCTCATGCAGATACGTCCGGCATTCGGCGGCAATATCGTTGCTACCATCGTCAATCCCGAGCACCGTCCTCAGATGGCTACCGTTCGTGAGGGCGTGATGAAGAAAGAGGTGCTTGACGAGAACTATAAGGGCGAGGTCATTCGTCACGATGTGGCAAAGTATGTTCCGGAGACGGAGTATGTCGTAAAAGTCCTTGACCGCCACGTGGAGCAGGCTAAGCACAACCTGAAGGGTTCGCCAATCGTCGTTGCCGGAGGTTACGGCGTGGGCAGCAAGGAAGGCTTCGACAAACTCTATGAGCTGGCAAAGGAACTGCATGCAGAGGTCGGCGCCAGCCGTGCTGCCGTTGATGCAGGATGGATAGAGTCTGACAGACAGATAGGACAGACAGGTATCACGGTTCATCCGAAGGTATATATCGCCTGCGGCATCTCCGGTCAGATACAGCACATAGCAGGCATGCAGGACTCAGGCATCATCATTTCCATCAACAATGACCCCGATGCCCCCATCAATACCATCGCCGACTATGTAATCAACGGAACCGTGGAAGACGTGGTTCCAAAGATGATAAAGTATTATAAGCAGAATAATAAGTAAACACAATGGCAAATTTCTATTCAGATAATCCCGAGATAAAATATCACTTGAGTCATCCGCTGCTCAAGCATATAACTGATATGAAGGAGCGCAACTATGCCGATGCAGGCAAGTATGACTACGCTCCGTGTGATTTTGACGACGCTATGGACAGCTATGAGCGTGTACTCGAACTGGCAGGCGACGTGTGTGCCAACATCATAGCGCCCAATGCGGAGAGTGTTGACATGGAAGGTCCGCGTTGTGAGAATGGTCGCATGATTTATGCGTCAAAGACATACGAGAACCTTGACGCTACGCGCAAGGCAGGCCTCAATGGCGTCACCATGCCACGCAGATACGGCGGCCTGAACTTCCCGATGGCTATCTATTCTGCTATCAACGAGATGGTGGCAGCAGGTGATACAGGTTTTGAGAACATCTGGTCGCTGCAGGACTGCATAGAGACGCTGTATGAGTTTGGTGACGAGGACCAGCGCAAGCGTTTCGTGCCGCGTGTCTGCGAGGGCGAGACGATGTCTATGGACCTCACGGAGCCTGATGCAGGCTCTGATCTGCAGTCTGTCATGCTCAAGGCAACCTTTGACGAGGAGAACAACTGCTGGCGACTGAACGGATGTAAGCGTTTCATCACCAACGGCGACTCAGACATTCACCTCGTACTGGCTCGCTCAGAGGAAGGCACACGCGACGGTCGCGGACTCTCGATGTTCATCTACGACAAGCGAGACGGGGGCGTTGACGTGCGCCGCATAGAGAATAAGCTCGGCATTCACGGTTCGCCGACATGCGAGCTTGTATATAAGAACGCAAAGGCAGAGCTGTGTGGCTCGCGCAAGTTGGGCCTCATAAAGTATGTCATGGGTCTGATGAACGGTGCCCGTCTGGGCATTGCCGGACAGTCAACGGGCGTGTCGCAGATGGCATACAACGAGGCGCTGGCATACGCTAAGGACCGCAAGCAGTTCGGCAAGGCTATCATCAACTTCCCTGCCGTCTATGATATGCTCTCCATTATGAAGGCAAAGCTTGATGCCGGACGTGCGCTCTATTACGCAACATCTCGATTTGTTGACATCTATAAGACCCTTGAGGACATAGAGCGCGAGCGCAAGGAGAACGGCGAGAAGCTGACAGCAGAAGAGCGCGCGGAGTGCAAGGCCTTCTCACGTCTGGCTGATGCCTTCACGCCTATCGCCAAGGGTATGACGTCAGAGTACGCCAACCAGAATACCTACGACGGCATTCAGGTGCACGGCGGTTCAGGCTTCATGCTTGAATATGCCTGCCAGCGTCTGTATCGTGATGCACGCATCCTCACCATCTATGAGGGAACGACACAGCTGCAGACCGTTGCAGCAGGACGCTATATCACCAACGGCTTCTATGGACAGGTCATAGCAGACCTGCTGGAGAAGGGCGAGCAGGGCATGTCTCTCGCTCTTGCTGCATCTTACTCTGCCGCCGCTCCGTCGGGAGCAGAATGGTGTGCACCGGAGTTCGCAGCTCTCAAAGAGCGCATTGCTAAGGCTGCAGAGAAGTACAACGCCGCTGTGGCCTACACCAACGAGCAGAAGGACGATGAGTTCAAAGACCTCGTGATACGTCACCTCTATGAGATGGCATCAGACATCATCATGGCGCTGCTGCTCATCGGAGATGCAAGCCGTTGCCCAGAGCTTTTCGCTAAGTCTGCGAAGGTCTATACACGCTATGCTGCAGCAGAGATAGAGAAACACTATGACTTCATCCTCTCGGCAAAGAGCGAAGACCTGGAGGATTATCGCAAGTAGATAGGAGGGCGGGTGTCTCACCCGCCACTGGCAATGCTGATTATTGCGACGTGAGACACGTCGCCTCCTGCTTGGCAAGTTCCGAGCTTGCACGCCTGAACTCCACCGTAATTTGGCAATGCGTGAAGAAAAGGTCGGATGAAAGCCAAGACATTAACAAAGAAGAGGAATTGCCAAAATAGGCACATCCTCGTAAAAACAATCTTCACACGATTATGATTCTTCTAATTGAGACCGTGTCTGTTACTTTTGACACGGTCTCAATTGTTCGCTATTTCATTCGTTTTAACACCGTTGTGTGATCTCTTCCCCCTATAAATTCTTTCTGCGCTTTCCAAAAAAGCACGAGTGAATCCTCATTTAATTTTATGATTTATGTTACCGAGGTTGAGGGTACGTGGGCGTCCTCGCCCGCGCAATTCACGAAAATTCATGGTGTAATTTATGGGCATTCGTGTTAAATATAAACATAAATTACCGTGAATTAACCATATAATTCTCATGCAGGAATGTCCCCAGTTATCCGCATCTATCCCCGTTGCAAATTTCGTCCAGAGTGGTTGCACGTTGCTTCTCTGTGTCATCGGAGTAATGCGCCGCGAGGGTGCGCCTGAGCTCGGTCAGCTTGTTTTCTTGGGCGCACATAGGTAGTATCGCCGTCAAACTGACAGCGAGTAAAAGTATTCTTCGCATGATTAAGTTTTTGGGAATTTCCCTCCAAGCGCGTTTCCTGCACTTGGAGGGAATTTCTATAAGATGGTGTTATATCATTTTACCAACTTATATGTTATTTCTTTTGCCTGACCACCTATAAGTTCTTCCGTCGATCTCGGTAATAGCACCATAGTACCTTTTGACTTGTCAAAAGTTTTGATGATGTAATAAATAAATGAGCCCACTACTGGATTGTATCTCACCATATAACATCCCTTGGTGGATTTTCCTACCAATGAACTGACATATTTTGTCGGAGGAGTGGAGGTTAAATAGTATTTATACGTAAATGAAAAGTCTTTATTAGTTTTATACCAAACCATATTTTCTCTGCTGAAAGAATACACATCAACAGGCTCTATCACCTTTCTGTCCTCTATTTTCACTTTTTTCCATGACGTATTTTTCAACTGTGACAATGTCACCGTAGTCTGTGCATTAACTATAAGTGAGCTAATTAATGCAATGATTGATAAAATTGTTTTCATTTATAAGGTCCGTTAAATTTTTCGACAACAAAGGCACTTCTACTCGTGTCAATCAATTGTTTATTAATAATATCTACTTCTTTGAAACCCGCAGCGCAATAGTAGTTGTGTTCATCATACCCCAAAACAGTAACCATGTGTGGACCATCTTTCGTCCATATAGACACAAGCACATTTTTGTGGGCATCAATTTGACCATCTATAAAAGTCTCTGAACATAGGTTTTTTGAAAGTGTGACGTATTGTCCAAAGAGTTTATTAACTTCTGAGTCTTCAATACCTTCATCTTCAAAAACATAACCTTTTTTTGCTGCAATATCAGACAAGACCGAATATGCAACATCATAATCTTTACCTGCAATTTGCGCCACATTAGCTATTCCTCTCACCACACATTCATATTTCAATGTTTGCTCGTGAAACTCCTTAGGTATGTTAAGATTTGCAATATGCACACCAGGTATCTTTAGGGACAGAAGATCTTTGACAGCTATTCTTCCTGAACTGGGCAAGGTTCCTATCGGGGTGTTATCTCCAGTTCCCTTCCTACTGATACTTCCTCCACCACCTTGAACATTTCCGTTCTCCGCTGATTCATTATGCGCTACTGCGTTGGGACAATTATGCGTTGCCCATTCTTCTGCAGTCATTCTTTCTTTACACAGAATGCAGTAATAATCCTTGCTTGTACTCGTACCAGTAACGACTATTTCATCAAGTCCAGTCTGCCATGTCACGTCATCGTCACCATAACCTGATGTCACGCCATAACCTCCGCTATAACCTCCACTGTAACCTCCGCTGTAACCTCCACTATAGCCTCTGCCGGAGTCATAGGAAGTGTCTGAGTATGATGTTGATGTATCA
>DEKQ01000067.1:11128-14554 GCA_002353975.1 Prevotellaceae bacterium UBA2718 | reverse complement strand
GCAGAAAAATTAGTAACTTTGCACCATCAATCTCATATTCAAGTGGAAAACGACAATAAAAATTATTCAACTTTCCGAAGTTATCGCTACGCTCAGAGCCCTTTGACGAAGCAGGAATACCGCACGTCAAGATGGAAATGAGGATATAACATGAGGCGACGGACTGTGCGCATGGCGCGAACTTCTTGAACTTTTTTGAACTCTGTTTGTGCAGTATGAATTATTTTTTGTACCTTTGCAGCCGAATTGTAAATATATAGTGCTGAGATATGATGTTTAAGGATAAATTATCTATGGTGTGCAGGCGTTCTGCTGTATGTGCGTCTGTCGTTGCAGCTCTGGGAGTTGCTGTGCTGACGGGTTGTGAGAAGAAGGTGTCAGAGAAGAGCGTCATCGATGTGGCGCGCGAGGATTTCTATAGCAGCATGGGTACCGTGGAAGGTGCAGGAAACGTGAAGTTCCTGGATGCGAGGGTGGACAGCGCCTTTGCTCCATACGATGAGGCACGGCTGTATGAGCTCGTGGCACAGGTGGGAGAGCTGAACGCAGAGCTGCGGGGAGTGGAACCGGCATTCCTGCTGGACAGCACCGAGGTGGAGAAACTGTCGAAGAATACGGCACACATGGCAGCAGCGGAGATTGACGGCTTCATGGAGCGTCAGCAGAAGTATGCCGCGACAAAGAAGAGCGTGGATAGCCTGCGCACGATGATAGAGCAGCAGACACGGGAAGTGGCTATGATAATGAATACACATCGTGGCATGTGCGGATATAAAGTGACGGCGACGGTGAACGACGAAGCCGGCAGGGAGGAGACGCTGGTGTTTCTGACTGACAAGGATGGCAAGAAGGTGCTGCTGAAGATGAGGGAGGCAGACTTTGAAGATATGAAGAGAAGAATGAGTGAGGGGATGACGAAATAAAACTGTCATCTGCTTTTTTAGTAAATCGTAATACGTTAATTTGTTAATAGGTTAATTTGATAATTTGAACAGTATGCAGGATATAAGAAACATTGCAATCATAGCCCATGTGGATCATGGGAAGACGACGCTGGTAGATAAGATGATGCTGGCAGGTAAGTTGTTCCGTGAGGGACAGGACAATTCGAGTCAGGTGCTGGATGCCAATGACCTGGAGAGGGAAAGAGGCATCACAATCCTGTCAAAGAATGTGTCTATCAACTGGAAGGGCACGAAGATAAATATCATCGATACTCCGGGGCATAGTGACTTCGGTGGCGAGGTGGAGCGTGTGCTCAACATGGCTGACGGCTGCATACTGCTCGTGGATGCCTTTGAGGGTCCGATGCCGCAGACGCGTTTTGTGCTGCAGAAGGCTCTGGAGATAGGCCTGAAGCCCATCGTGGTGGTGAACAAGGTGGATAAGCCGAACTGCCGCCCCGAGGAGGTGTATGAGATGGTGTTCGACCTGATGTTTGCCCTGAACGCTACGGAGGATCAACTGGATTTTCCCGTGGTCTATGGCTCGGCCAAGCAGGGCTGGATGGCAGAGGATTATAAGACTCCGACGGACAATATAGAATATCTGCTTGACAAGATTGTGGAGGTGATACCAGCTCCGGAACAGTTGGAGGGTACGCCGCAGATGCTTATCACGTCGCTGGATTACTCTACCTACACGGGACGCATTGCAGTGGGACGTGTGCACCGTGGCACGTTGAAGGCAGGGATGAACATCACCATAGTCCACAGGGACGGCTCAAAGGAGCGTACGAAGATAAAGGAGCTGCATACGTTTGACGGTATGGGACACCACGCTACAGACGAAGTGTCATCGGGAGACATCTGCGCCGTGATAGGCCTGTCGAACTTTGAGATTGGTGACACGATATGTGATGCCGAGGAACCAGAGGCGCTGCCTACCATCTCGGTGGATGAGCCCACGATGTCAATGCTCTTTATGATTAACGATTCGCCGTTCTTCGGTAAGGAGGGTAAGTATGTCACATCAAGGCACATCAACGACCGCCTGGCCCGCGAGACGGAGAAGAATCTTGCGCTGCGTGTGGAGCCTTTCGGTGACTGCACCGACAAATGGGTGGTGAGCGGCAGAGGTGTGCTGCACCTGTCTGTGCTCATAGAGACAATGAGGCGTGAGGGATATGAGCTGCAGGTGGGACAGCCGCAGGTGATATATAAGGAGATTGACGGCGTGAAATGTGAGCCTGTGGAGGAACTGAATATCAACGTGCCAGAGGAGTTTGCCAGCAAGATGATTGACATGGTGACACGCCGCAAGGGCGAGATGACAGGCATGGAGACTCAGGGCGACAGGGTGAACATAGACTTTGACATACCGTCGCGTGGCACGATAGGCCTGAGAACAAATGTGCTTACGGCTTCGCAGGGCGAGGCAATCATGTCGCACCGCTTTAAGGAGTATCAGCCGTACAAGGGTGATTTGGAACGCAGGACGAACGGTTCGATGATTGCGCTGGAGACAGGTAATGCCTACGCTTACTCTATAGACAAGCTGCAGGACAGGGGAAAATTCTTCATTGACCCGGGTGAGGACGTGTATGGCGGCCAAGTGGTTGGTGAGCACGTTCACGAGATTGACCTGGTGATAAACGTGACGAAGGCGAAGCAGCTGACGAATGTGAGAGCATCAGGCTCTGACGAGAAGGCACGCATCGTGCCAAAGGTGCAGATGTCGCTGGAGGAGTGTCTGGAGTATATCAAGGAGGATGAGCTGGTGGAGGTGACTCCGAAGAGCATCCGAATGAGAAAGACTATCTTGGATCACCTGGAGCGAAAGAGAGCCGGAAGAGCATAAGGAAATTGAGAATTGAGAGTTGAGAATTGAGAATTATGATTACTGGAGAGCCTCATCGCGCCAGCCTAATTCTTAATTCTCAACTCTCAATTCTCAATTTGGAATTATTTCTCCTGATCCGTAGCAGCGGTGATGGTTGTGGTCGTAGATGACACAGAATTGTCCTGGTGCTACGCCATGGATTGGGGCGTCTGCATGGATGGTGTATGTGTTGTCACCATTTGCTGAGATGGTGGCAGGGAGAAAGTCTGACGTGTGGCGTATCTTGAAGGTGATACGCTGTTCAGGCAGATAGTAGGGGGAGTCAGGAGAGAGCAGTTCTGTGACGGGCACGGTGAGCATGTGAAGGTCGCCTATACGGAAGGTTTGGGTATAGGCTGACTGTGGGTTGTAACCGCGAGATACGAGGAGAATGTTCTTCTTTATGTTTTTCTTTACCGCAAACCAAGGTCCGCCACCAAATCCTAATCCGTGGCGCTGACCGATGGTGTGGAACCAAAGGCCCTTGTGCATTCCGATTTTCTTTCCTGTCTCAATATCGATTACGAGGCCGGGCTTCTCGCCCAGGTAACGGCGTATGTAGTCGTTGTAGTTTATCTTGCCAAGGAAGCAGATGCCCTGCGAGTC
>DEKQ01000067.1:0-11121 GCA_002353975.1 Prevotellaceae bacterium UBA2718 | reverse complement strand
TTGCGGCGTGCGTTGATTAGGTGCTCTTGCTCTGCGATGTGGCGCACCTCCTCTTTTGTCATGTGGCCAATGGGGAAGAGGGCTTTGCTGAGCTGCCAGTCATAGAGTTGCGCCAAGAAGTCGGTCTGGTCCTTGACGGGGTCAGGTGAAGTGCAGAGCCATTTCAACTTGCGTACCCCTGATTGGGACGCTTCATCTGTTACTGTTTTGCTATCCGATATGTTTTCCTCTTCTGTACGTGCATAGTGTCCCGTGGCGATAAGGTCATAGGCATGACCACGCTTCTCATGGAAGGCACCGAACTTTACGAGGCGGTTGCACATGACATCAGGGTTGGGCGTGAAGCCTTGCCGCACCTTCTCTATGGTATAGCGTGTGACGCGCTCCCAGTATTCCTTGTGACAGTCGATGACCTCAAGGCTGACACCGTAGCGATGGCACAGGGCCTGAGCAATCTCGATGTCCTCCTCTGCGCTGCAGTCGAGGGTGTCGTCAGCATCTTCGGTCGGAGCGATGCGTATGTAGAAGCAGTCGGGGCGCTGGCCGTTGCTGATAAGTTGATGAAGGGCAACGGCGGAATCCACGCCTCCCGAGAGCAAGAGTGCAATCTTGGGTGTCATGGCTGTTGGGGTGTGGATTGCATGATGCGATCCCACTCTATTCCGGTGGCTTTCTCTTTACGCCAGATGAAGAGATTGATGATTATGTGCATGAGGCAGAACCCGAGAATGTCGAAGATAATCATGAGCGTCTGTGAGAGATATGCCGCCGTGAGATAGTTGATGAAAATAAATGCTGATGAGAGGCATAGCAGGGTTATCATGACCCATGTGGGGCTCATGCCTGTGCGCAGCAGCTTATGATGTATGTGGTTCTTGTCGGGCAGGAAAGGGTCTCGCTTGTCGCGCAGGCGGCTCATCATAACTCTGACAACGTCGAACATTGGGATGATGATCGTGCTGAGGGCTATGATTCCTACGTTGTGGATATACTTGTTCCAGACGGGGTCTCTCTGCCAGAAGTGCAGTATGAGGAAGGCGAGTGTGTAGCCGAGTGTGAGGCTGCCTGCATCGCCCATGAATGTCTTGTCGCGCTTGCCAAAGACGTTGAAGTAGAAGAAGGCGCACAGTACTCCGAGCATGGCAGTGGCTATCATGGCCCATGCGAGGTGTCCGAGGTAGATGTCGAGGGCTGCTATGACGGTGAGCGCTATGATTGCCAGTCCTGATGCGAGGCCGTCAATGCCATCGATGAGGTTGATGGCGTTGGTGACATATACCACGGCAAGAACGGTAATGGGCATGCCTATCCACCAAGGCACTTCGCGGATGAAGAAGACGTATGAGAAGTCAGCTACCCAGAGTCCGCTGACACACAAGATCATGGCAGCGAGAACCTGAATGAGGAATTTCTTCTTGTAGCTGACGCCGTGGATGTCATCATAGAGTCCTATGCTATAGAGCATGACACTACCTGCGAGGAATGCGAGAAAATGCTGTATGTAGGCAGCGTTCCACAAGAGATAGCTGTCTGCCTCGAGTCTCAACAGTATGACGAGAATGAGCGACATAGTGACGATTACAACGGGCAGGAAGGCTACTCCCCCCAGGCGGGGGATAGGGAGGTGGTGTATCTTGCGCTTGTCGGGCTGGTCATACAGGTGCAGCTGATGTGAGAGGTGCACGATGTAGGGGATGGTGATAAGCCCGAGAATGAAGGATAGCGTTATGGTGGATAGGATGATTATGTCCACGGGTGCGTGAAAAATGAGGCGGCGCGTGTGTGCGTCGCCTCATTTATTTTGTATTAGTATATGTGTGTTCTTAAAAGTGAGAAGGGGTGGCAGATTACTTCAGGAGCTCTGCACGTGCTGCCTCAATCTGTGGCTTCATCTTGTTGAGCTGCTCACGGAACTGGTCAACAGAGATGGCGTTGAGCTCGTTGAGAGGAGCCAGGAGCTCGTCAAGGGCCTTGATGTTGTTGTCGTATGTAGCGAGGTCATCAAGAGAGAGCTTGAGCAGAGCGATGTGGTATGTGAAGTCAGATGCAGCCTGATCATCGAATGCTGGCAGGAACTTGTCAATGTTCTGAGAGATAACATAGAGGTTCTCTACGATGGCAGCAGCGCTGGCTTCCCAGAAGAGGTTGATGCGACCGTTCTCACGCTCAGCAGAGTAGAATGCCTTTATGTCGTCTGCGGTGCCGTTGTCCTTGATGTTGATGGCTGGGTCATTAACATCGGTAGCGAGCTTTGCAATTGTTGCCTTGTATGCGTCAACATCCATCTTGTAGAGCTCAGCAACCTTCTTGTCAACAGAGAGCATACCGATTGCGCGGTACTTCTGTGAGAGGAGTGAGAGATTCTCTATCTGCGCGAGGTCAAGGAGATAGTCAGGCTTTACCTTAATCTCTTCTTCAGAGAGCTGTATCTTGCCGTTGGAGAGCACTCCCTCAACGGGTGCAAGCTTGTTCCATTCGTCGGCAACAGAGTCGAGCTCCATCATGATTTTCTCTTCAATCTGAGACTGCTCAAAAGATACGGAGTCATTGTCGTTCTGTTCTCCGGCTGTCTTGCCACCGCATGATGCCAGCACAAGGGCGATGGCGGCAGCGAATAGGAATGAAATTCTTTTCATAGTGGTGTTGTTGTTTGTTTGAGAGTTTATTTGTGACTTTTTTTATAGGTTTCCGTTCATCTCGCCCCACTTGCTTATCTCTGGGATGATGCCGAGTGTCACGAGTTCGTCACGCATCTTCTGAAGGTGCTCGTAAGATGACTGCAGGGCTGCCATCTCTTCAGCTGTTCCCTCTGGCGCAGTGTAGTGCACACCCGTGGAGTCGATGGTTGTAGGCATAGCCATCATGACGTTCTTGAATCCGCACTTGTCGCAGTTCACGTAGCATCCTGCAGGGAGTGTGAATGGCTCACCGCCCATGGCGCCCTCTATCATCTTGATAGCCTGATATGCTGGGCTCTGGAATGAAGAGCGTCCACGGAGCTTTATGATGTTTGAGCCTCCCTGAATGGTCATGTGCTTGATTTCCTCCCAGCGCTCTGGAGCAATGGTGAAGTCAGAGAGTGGCTTGCCGTCAATCTTTACCTGTGAGGCAAAGACTGCCATCTGCTCACCGTGACCACCGTATGTGTGTGCTCCGGTCACCTTGTCCTGCTGAACGCCGAACTCGTTAGCGAGCTGCTCCTGCAGACGTGTAGAGTCGAGGGCAGCGAGTGAGGTCATCTGGTTAGGCTTCAGGCCTGAGTGTATGAGGGCAGTGAGTGCTGTTACGTCTGCTGGGTTGAAGATTACCACGACGTGCTTTACATCTGGACAGTACTGCTTGATGTAATCGCCGAACTGTGCAGCGATCTCGCAGTTACCCTTGAGCAGGTCTTCACGGGTCATACCTTCCTTGCGGGGTGCGCCGCCAGATGATACGATGTATTTCGCTCCGGTGAAGGCTTCTGCTGGGTTGGTTGTCCAACTGATGTTGGCACCAGGGAAGGCGCAGTGAGCCATTTCTTCTGCTACACCGTGAACGCTATTCTCAATGATGTCGTAAAGGCAAATGTTAGGAGTCAGGCCAAGCATGAGGGCTGACTGAACCATGTTGGAGCCAATCATGCCGCCGGCTCCTACGATAAGAAGTTTCTCGTTTGTGACAAATTTCATAGTTAGTATTGTAGTTTTGTTGTGTTTATTTTCTCTGTTTTAATTAAATTATCGCGTGCAAAGTTACGAAAAAACTTGTTAATGGCGAAACTTTTGTATCAAAATTGTGTGTGTTCAGCCTTTTTTTCTGCTGAAAGACAGTATTTTTGGCAGTGCGGGCTTGGGGCTGAGGCATATTATGACGATGATACACATGATGAGCAGCACTGAGATGTTGAACCACAGCGTTGGGATGTAGAGCGGACCAATGCGTTTCTGACTGCTGTAGAATGGTGCCCCGCCGTTGGTGCTGCGTGGTGTGATATAGACAAATCCTGCTGCCGGCACTATGTGTCCGTCAACGACTTTGCACAGTTCCTTAGCGTCGTGTCCTGCCAGCTGTGTCTCCAGTTGCAGGTTGCTGTGGTGGCGCTTGATGTACTGCATGCTGTCACGTCCCACCTGTTCCACCCACTGGCTGCGCTGGCGGTCGGCATTGAGCGTGGCGCGGTTGCCGCGTTGCATCATCACCTGTTCGCAATTGTCGAGGTATTCATGTAGTGATGCGTAGTCATATTTCCCGTCGTAGGGCTTGAGGTCGCAGACGGTGGCGATGAACGGCAACTCGGTCTTGAGCAGCCGCATATACTTTGGATCTGCCTCTTCTCCACGGTTGCAGCGGTCTTCTATTGTCTCGGCAGCACTCTGCAGTTCTTCAATAAAGCCGAGGCGATAGTATTGTGTCTCAAATTTCTCCCGGTCCAGGTCGAAGTAATCCTTCTCATATTCGTTGTCGGTATAGGTTGTCACGGCAAGAGCCTCGTATGCCCATCGTGATGGTATGACGTTGCCTATGACCGGCACGTTACCCGTGGTGCTGTTGGGGGTGAGGTCGCTGAAGCTGACCACGAGTCCGCAGAGCAATATCTGAGGTATGAGAAGTATAGGGATGGTGATATATATTGCCACGACGGAGTTGAGCCGTTGCGACAGGAATAGTCCCGTGAGTCCTGCCAGGATTGCTGTGACGGTCATTATGAGCCACCAGGTGAGGAATCCGTCGCTGATGTCCATGACGGCATTGCCTACGAGGATGAAGAGAAATGTCTGGAGTATGCTGACCAGAGCGGTCAGGGTTATCTTTGACCAAAGGTAGCTGTTGTATGACAGTTGCAGGAATTTCTCTCGCTTGAGCAGGGCTCTGTCCCGTATGATTTCTTCTGCCGACCCCGACATACCGATGAATGTAGCCACGATGATGGCCATGAAGAGGTAGGAGACGAGGTTCTTGTTGTTCATCAGGCAGTATTCTTCTCCTGCCGGTGCGTAGTGTGTGAGGAGTGCACAGATGCCAGCCAGCAGCGGTGCCTCCAATAGCGTGATGGCCAGATACTGCGTGTTGGTAATCTTGGTCATCACGGTACGTTGCAGGAATATCCACCATTGCTTCAGCGACGATGGCTTGCGCTGCTGTGTCTGCGGTATGTCCTTGGGCTTGGGCACCTCGTCTTTGACTGTGCGCTGGCTCAGGTACATCTCATGCCACTGCTGGGGCGACACCTTGCGCTCGTCGGAGAGCCTGCCTCGTGAGTCGAGGGCTTTCTCCTCGATGATATTTAGCACGACCTCGGGGTTGACGTTGCCGCATGTGGGGCAGGTGCTGGTGTCTGCGTCGGCATAGTTTGCGGCGCTCTTGAAGTAGGTTATGGCCTCGATGGGGTTGCCGTCATAGACGGGGTAGCCTCCTCTGTCAAGCAGCCACAGGCGGTCAAAGAGCTTGTAAACATCGCTCGAGGGCTGGTGTATGTTGGTAACGACGAGGCGTCCGTGATAGGTCTGCTCCTTCAGCAGAAGGATTACTTTCTCTGTGTCGGATGATGACAGTCCCGATGTGGGCTCATCAAGGAAAAGCACTGCCGGCTCACGTATAAGTTCAAGGGCGATGTTGAGGCGCTTACGCTGGCCGCCGGAGATGAATTTGTTGATAGGAGAGCCGACTTTCAGGTCTTTCGCCTGTTCCAGTCCCAGGTCTTTCAGGGTCTTTATGACGCGGCTGTCTATCTCTTCCTCGCTCATACCGTCAAAGCAGAGGCGGGCGGTGTAGTAAAGGTTTTGATATACGGTAAGCTCTTCAACGAGCAGGTCGTCCTGCGGCACGAAGCCGATGAGCGCTTTTGCCTGCGGCTCGCTGATGTCGTGGCCGTTGATGGTAATGCTGCCGCTCTGTGGCTTGATGGAGCCATTGAGTATGGAGACGAGTGTCGTCTTGCCTGCGCCAGAGCCTCCCATGATGGCTATCAGCTCTCCTCCGTGAATGTCAAAGGAGAAATTGTGCATGCCGTTGTCAGAGTTAGGGAAGCGGAAGTTGATGTCCCGGCCTGAAAAGAGTATATCCCCCTTTGACTGGCGTGTGTGATACTGCTCCATAATCATGGAGTAGTAAATAGGGTTGCCCTTGTGATTGCGCAGCACACCGGAGGTGTCCCATGTCTGGTACATGCCTTTGACAATGGGGACATCGTTGAAGACTATCCTGCCACAGTCTTTTCCGTTATAGGAGAAGATCATGAGGTTGAACTCATCAAGCCACAATGTCTTGATTGGTGCCTCATATCCCTCAAAGTGTGTCAGCTTAACCTTGCTCGTCTCCCTCTCCTGTACGAAGTCGGCAAAGATATGGTATGTGCCCTTGCTTATGCCAAGATTCTTGGCTGAGCGTATGAAAATGGGCGATTCGGGACTGAACTCCTCGGGCGACTGTGAGCAGCAGAACTCCATGAGACGCAGGAGAACCATTGCTCCTTCCTCGTGCAGCAACTCGGTCTTGAGGCGCTTGCAGATGTCGTCAACAATCTCATCAGTGTTCAGCTCCGGCATTTCGCGATAGAGCTCCATCAGGTCGTGGAAGATGTTGATGTACTCTTCTTTGTTCCTGATGCCAAAGTGTCGCCCGAGATAGAGGTCAAGCATTTTCGCCGAATGTTTCTCGTCTATCTCGCTTTTTGAGCAAAAGAGCGCAAAAAGGTTGGAAAGGGCAGATATTACGGTGTCGTTTATCACAGAGATAAAGTGTTGTTAGTTAGCGTTTTCTGATATGTATAGGATGCGTATAAGGCGTATGTCATCATCGCTATAGTCACCTCCAAATTCGGATATGGCATCATCGAGGCTGTCGCTGTCGGCCTCTGAGAAGTAGCCGTAGATGTCATCTATCTGCTCCTCGTCCATGATGTCTTCCACGTAGTAGTTCAGGTCCAGCCGTGTACCGCTATATACGATGGCTTCCAGTTCGGTGAGCAGATCGCCATATTTTATTCCGAGTGAGGAGCATATCTCGTTGAGCGGCATCTTGCGGTCTATGCATTGCACGATCTTGAGTTTCTGCATAGAGTTCTTTGCCACGCTCTTGACGCGCAGGTCCTGTGGCCGCAGGATGTCATTCTCCTCGCAGTACTGCTTTATAAGGTCGCAGAACGGCTGTCCGTAACGCTTTGCCTTACCCTGTCCCACACCCTGAATGTTCGTAAGTTCCTGGAGTGTGGTGGGATACATGGTGGCCATCTGTTCCAGTGACGGCTCTTGGAACACGATGTATGGCTGCACGCCGTGCTTCTCAGCCTCTGTGCGACGCAGTCCCTTGAGCATAGCGAAGAGGGTGGGGTCCAATGCTCCGCTGGCAGGACTGCTCTCTACATCCTCCGTAAAGGTATTGTCTTCTGTGACGTAGAACTGGCTCGGGTCTTCAAGCCACTTGTTGCCGGCTTCTGTCACCTTCAGGTTGCCGAAGCTCTCGATGTCCTTGCGAATGAAGCCCTCAATTATGGCCTCGCGTACTATTGGATTCCACAACTTGTCGTTCAGCTTTGCACCGCAACCGAAGTTCTCAAGCTGATGATGCTTGTGAGACTCTATGTCGTCGGTCTTGCGCCCCTTGACGAAGTCTATGACGTAATTTGTCTTGAATGACTCCTTGAGCGTCAGTACGGCGCGCAGGATATACTCCAATCCTTCCGTGGCTTCTATTCGCTTCTTCGGATGCTTGCAGTTGTCGCAGTTGTCGCAGTTGTCGTAGGGATAATCCTCGCCGAAATACTTCAGCAGCATCTTGCGGCGACATATTGACGATTCGGCGTATGCTGCCGTCTCCTGCAGCAGCAGCTTGCCGATGTCCTGCTCCACGACGCTCTTGTTGTCCATGAACTTCTCAAGCTTCTGAAGGTCTTTCTGCGAATAGAATGCTATGCAGATGCCCTCTCCGCCGTCACGTCCTGCGCGCCCGGTCTCCTGGTAGTATCCCTCCAGGGATTTCGGTATGTCATAGTGTATGACGAAGCGCACGTCGGGCTTGTCGATGCCCATGCCAAAGGCTATCGTGGCACAGATGACGTCAATGCGTTCCATGAGGAAATCGTCCTGCGTCTGATTCCTTACGGCGTTGTCGAGGCCGGCATGATAGGCTGCGGCCTTTATGTCGTTGGCTATCAACACTTCTGCCAGTTCCTCCACCTTCTTGCGCGACAGGCAATAGACGATGCCGCTCTTGCCGGGATGTTGCTTTATGAAGCGGATAATCTGCTTGTCTATGTCTGATGACTTGGAGCGCACCTCGTAGTACAGGCTCGGGCGGTTGAAGGAGCTCATGAAGTCCTTGCAGTCGCTGATGTCGAGGTTCTTCTTTATGTCTGTGCGCACCTTCTCCGTCGCTGTGGCGGTGAGGGCGATGATGGGGGCGCGTCCTATGATGTTTACAATGGGACGTATGCGGCGGTACTCAGGGCGGAAGTCATGTCCCCACTCTGAGATACAGTGGGCTTCGTCAACGGCAAAGAATGACACCTTGACGCTCTTCAGGAAGTTGATGTATTCTTCCTTCTGCAGCGATTCCGGAGCCATGTAGAGCAGCTTCGTGATGCCTGCCTTGATGTCTGCCTTCACCTGGTCTATCGCTCCGCGGTTCATGGAGGAATTCAGGCAGTGCGCCACTCCGTTGTGCTCACTGATGCCGTTGATTACATCCACCTGGTTCTTCATCAGGGCTATCAACGGTGATATCACTATCGCCGTGCCCGGCATGATGAGTGAAGGCAGCTGATAGCACAGCGACTTGCCACCGCCTGTAGGCATCAGCACAAAGCAGTCATTGCCATCAAGCAAGTGCCTGATGACCTCCTCCTGCCGACCCTTGAAGGAGTCGAAGCCGAAGTAGTGTTTAAGCGGTTTTAGCAAGTTGTTGCTCGGCATAATCTTTAGTTACTTCAAAGCGTGAGATGTTTTTGGAAGGAGCCTCATACATGGCATCCGTCATGATGTTCTCTACGATGGACCTCAGTCCGCGCGCTCCGAGTTTATATTCTACAGCCTTGTCAACGATATAATCCAGCGCCTCGGTGGTAAAGGTCAGCTCAATCTTGTCCATGCGGAAAAGCTTGATGTACTGTCGCACGATGCTGTTCTTCGGCTCCGTAAGGATGCGTCGCAACGCATCGTGGTCCAGTGGCTCAAGGTGGGTCAGCACCGGCAGACGTCCTATAATCTCGGGTATGAGTCCAAAGGATTTCAGGTCTTGTGGCGCAACATACTTCATCAGGTCTCTCTTGTCGATGCGTCTCACATTCTGTACGCTGTTATAGCCCACGGTATGTGCGTTCATGCGTTGCGCTATCTTCTGCTCTATGCCGTCAAATGCTCCGCCGCAGATGAAGAGGATATTGCGCGTGTCAACGTGTATGTAGTCCTGATCGGGGTGCTTGCGTCCCCCCTTTGGCGGCACGTTGACGATGGTGCCCTCAAGGAGCTTCAGCAATCCCTGCTGCACGCCCTCACCACTCACGTCGCGGGTGATGCTGGGGTTGTCGCTCTTGCGTGCTATCTTGTCTATCTCATCGATGAATACGATGCCGCGCTGCGCCGCCTCCAGGTCATAGTCTGCTACCTGTAGCAGGCGTGTCAGGATGCTCTCCACATCTTCGCCCACGTAGCCGGCCTCGGTGAAGACGGTGGCGTCTACGATGGTGAACGGCACATTGAGCTGGCGGGCTATGGTGCGTGCCAAGAGTGTCTTGCCGGTACCTGTAGAGCCGACCATGATGATGTTCGACTTCTCTATCTCCACTCCGTCGTTGTCATCAGGCTGTGACAGGCGCTTGTAGTGGTTATATACCGCCACTGAGAGGAATCGCTTCGCATCATCCTGACCTATCACATACTGATCCAGATAGGCTTTTATCTCCTGTGGCTTGGGGATAGGCTGGTTCTTTCCTGCGGCATAGGCGCCCTGCGTGTCATTATTGTTGGCATTTTCCGGTGCGTTGCCGTTCACGACAGTGCGTATTATCTCGTTGGCCTGAGCCACACAGTCATCGCAGATGTAGCCGTTCATGCCCGTGATGAGCAGGCGCACCTCGTTCTCCGACTTGCCGCAGAAGCTACAGCAATGTGTTGTTTTCTTTGTCATTGTCTTGTTCCGCCTTTCTCTCAAGTATCTGGTCTATCATGCCGTAGTTCTTAGCTTCTTCTGCCGTCATCCAGTAGTTGCGGTCCGAGTCGGCCCACACCTTGTCGTATGGCTGATTGGAATGCTTGGAGATGATAGTATAGAGTTCTTTCTTGAATTTCTGTATCTCGCGAGCCTCAATCTCGATGTCGCTGGCTTGTCCCTGCACGCCTCCGAGTGGCTGGTGTATCATGACGCGTGAGTGGGGCAGGGCCTGACGCTTGCCGGCCTGTCCGGCCACCAGCAGTACTGCGCCCATCGATGCCGCCATGCCTGTGCAGATGGTAGCGACGTCAGACGAGATGAACTGCATAGTGTCATAGATACCCAGTCCGGCTGTCACGCTGCCGCCGGGGGAGTTGATGTATATGGAGATGTCCTTGCCCGGGTCCGTAGAGTCCAGGTAAAGCAACTGCGCCTGTATCGTGTTGGCTGTATAGTCATTGATTTCTGTTCCAAGGAAGATGATACGCTCCATCATGAGGCGTGAGAAAACATCCATCTGGGTCACGTTCAGCTTGCGCTCCTCAAGAATGTAAGGATTGAGGTACTGGTTCTGTGCTGCCATCACATCGTCGAGCGCCAGGCCGCTCATGCGAAGCTTGCTTGTGGCATATTTGCGAAAATCGCTTGTTATGTTCATCATATCTCAGTTATATATAATATATAATAATGTATAGGAAAAAAAATACGTGGCTCTTGCACGAATTTTATCACATACAAAGTTACTGAAAATACTTCACATGGACAAACTTTTTAAGTTTTTTTTAGTACAAAAAGTTATAAGACGGGTTCCGGGTTAATTGGCTTTGTCGGTTTTTTAGGGTGCTATCTTGCTAATGTAGAAATTAAATTGGCTTTATAGCCCTGATGTCTCACCCTTCTGGAACTTAACGATCTACAATAGTAGAAATTAGGCTTTATAGCCACGGCGATGCAATCGCCTTGCAATAAACATCTACAATAGTAGAAATTAAA
>DEKQ01000010.1:25681-30507 GCA_002353975.1 Prevotellaceae bacterium UBA2718 | reverse complement strand
CTACCGACTGAGCTAGCGGATCTACCTAATAGTCATCTTTGACTTGTGCCACGAGGGAACGGTCAAAAATGCGGCTGCAAAGGTAATAAGATTTATGCAAATGGCAAAGGAAATGTGAGAAAAGTTGTTAAAAAGTTAGTGTTTTTTAACTCATTCCACTATTTTTCATTACCTTTGCAAGGCGTTGTGCATTGACTTTGAAAGCATTATAGCACACAGATTCATACTACAACAACCAAAAATTCAAACCACAGCAACCCCATATCCAAACTATGATTCAAGGCCCTATCACATTTGACCGCATGGCGCGATGGACTGTTATCGCGATTATTATCGCAGCAGTATATTTCATTTTGGATGAGCTCAGCGCCGTACTGCTTCCCTTTGCTATCGCCTGGCTGTTTGCATACCTGCTCTATCCGCTGGTGATATTCATCCAGCACAAGCTGCATGTCAAGGTGCGCGCCATTGCCATCGTCATCACAATGGTGCTGGCGCTGGCAGTGCTGGCAGGCATATTCTGGCTCATCATCCCACCGATGATTGAGGAATTCGGGCGTTTCACCTCTGTCTTCACGCGCTATCTGGAGAGGGCGGTGCACACAGACAGCCTGCCCGACGCCATCAAGGACTACCTGCACGCAAACAGATCAGAGGTAGAAGTCTTCCTGAAGTCAGACAATTTCCTGAACGCTATAAAGGAGGCAATGCCTAAGGTCTTCTCCTTCATGGGCCAGACGATGAGCCTGGTGATGAGCATCTGCGCCTCGTTCATCACGCTGCTCTACATGTTCTTCATTCTTTTGGACTATGAATATCTGTCAGAAAACTGGATAAAGATATTCCCCAAGAACCTCCGCCCGTTCTGGCGCTCGCTCATGGGCGACGTGCAGCGTGCCCTGAACAGCTACATCAGAGGTCAGGGACTGGTGGCTACAACCATGGGAATACTCTTCATCATCGGCTTTATCATTATAGATTTCCCCATGGCCATCGGTCTTGGCATACTCATCGGCATTCTTGACATGGTGCCATACCTGCACACCTTCGCGCTCATTCCAACGGCATTCCTCGCATTTCTGAAAGCATCGGAGACCGGGCAGAGCTTCTGGTTCATCTTTGCCTGCGCCTTGGCAGTGTTCGGCATAGTGCAGGTTATCATCGATGCCATCGTGACACCAAAGATAATGGGACAACAGATGGGGCTCAACCCGGCTGTGTTGCTGCTGTCACTCTCCGTATGGGGCGCACTGTTCGGCTTCATCGGACTCATCATAGCCCTTCCCGCCACGACCATACTCATATCCTACTGGCAGCGATACATCACGCGAGACACGGACGAGGTGACGAATTGACAAATTAACAGATTTACGAATTAACACCCCAATAAGAGATGCTTTACCTTGTTCCCACCCCAGTGGGCAATATGGAAGACATGACATTCAGGGCCGTTAGGCTGCTGAAGGAGGCTGACGTGATACTCTGTGAGGACACGCGCACAAGCGGAATCCTACTGAAACATTTTGACATCAGCGGCAAGAAACTGCTGGCCCACCATAAGTTCAACGAGCATACCGCGACATCAGGCATCATCGAACGCCTGAAGAGTGGCGAGCAAATCTGCCTCATCACCGACGCAGGCACGCCCGGCATCAGCGACCCGGGCTTCTTCCTGGTGCGCGAGGCAGTTGCCGCAGGAATAGAAGTACAGACCTTACCAGGCGCTACGGCATTCGTTCCGGCACTCGTCAGCAGCGGTCTGCCATGCGACAAGTTCTGCTTTGAGGGCTTCCTGCCGCAGAAGAAAGGCAGGCAGACACGGCTGCAGGAGCTGGCAAGGGAACCGCGTACCATTATTATATATGAGTCTCCACGTCGCGTTACGAAGACCTTAGAGCAGATTTGCGAGTTCTTCGGCGCTGACAGGCAGGTCAGCGCGTGCCGCGAAATCAGCAAGATACACGAGGAAAGCGTGAGAGGTACGGCTCAGGAGGTGTTGCAACACTTCATCGACAACGAGCCGCGGGGCGAGTTTGTCATCATTATCGCAGGTGCGACAGACAGTCCAGAAGACACTATTACTGCCGATGAAACCGCCTCTTTCAGCACCAAAGACAATTCCGGCAACCGCGAAAAGCACGAAAGCAAATACCAACGAAAACTGCGTCAACGCAACAACGAGGAATGATGGAGTCACTGTTACACTACACATGGCGGCATAAGATACTGCCTCTCGGCGAGCTTCGCACCACTGACGGACGGCTGGTAGAGGTCATCAACCCCGGGCTGCATAACCGTTCGGGCAGCGGTCCGGACTTCTTCAATGCCCAGTTGAAGATTGACGGTATGCTGTGGGTAGGCAATGTGGAAATCCATACGAAGGCAAGCGACTGGTATCGCCATCACCACGACAGCGACAAGGCCTACGATAACGTAATCCTCCACGTGGTGGAGCACTCTGACATGGATGTCACCACCTCGCAGGGACGCACCCTTCCCACCCTCGTCATCCCCGTTGCCGAGCAGCTGAGCCGCGATTATGCAGCGCTGCTAAGCTCAGATAAATACCCTCCGTGCTATGAAATAATCCCCGACCTATCCCGCCTGAAGGTGCATTCGTGGATCAGCGCGCTGCAGACAGAGCGTCTGGAACAGAAGACAAAGGCCATGAGTGCCCGCGTGGAGCTGATGAACGGCTCGTGGGACGACGGCTATTTCATCACTCTGGCACGCAACTTCGGCTTCGGCGTCAATGGCGATGCCTTTGAATCATGGGCCAAGACGGTGCCGCTACGTGCCGTTGACCACCACCGCGACGACCTGATGCAGGTGGAAGCGATATTCATTGGCGTTGCTGGACTGCTGCCCCGCCTCGCAAACGACAAGTCTGTCAAGGATGCCGAGAGATACCGCAAGGAGTTTGAATACCTGCAGAAGAAATTCGGCCTGACGTCGATGGAACCGTCACTTTGGAGCTATAAGACCCGCCCGCAGAACCATCCGCACGTACGGCTGCTTGAGCTGGCAAGGATGTATCACGAGCGTCGCACCTCGATAGGCAGCCTGTTAGAGTGCAAGACGGTTAAGGACATCGGCAAACTCTACGGCATCAGCGGCAGCAAACTGACACTAATAGCCATAAATACCGCCATTCCATCGATATTTGCATACGGTCGAAGCCACGACAAACAGGTGCTCTGCCAGCAGGCCTTCGACATGCTGGACTCGCTGAAATGCGAAGACAACAACATCATCCGTATGTGGCGCGAATGCGGACTGGAGGTGAATACGGCGGGAGACTCACAGGCACTCATACAACTGAAGAAGGAATACTGCGACAAGAAGGGGTGCCTGCGCTGCCGATTCGGCTATGAATTTCTTACCGGCACGCACCGCAACAGGTTTCTTGGCGAGACCACAGAACAGACAGACGGACAATAATAACATGACTCAACTGATACTCCATCCATCAGCTAAGGGACTGACAAACGGTTTTTCCGTCACGTGCGGAAACTTTTTCCGAAGCGTGCGGAAACTTTTTCCGTAACGGTGCGGAAAAACTTTCCGTAACGGTACGGACCGCTTGCTTTGCCCCACATGAATGGTGCAATATGGTATCGTGGACAAAGAAAAACTTGAGAAACTTGAATAACATAACATAACAAAACAATCAAACTACACAACATGGTATTAAATTACATCTTTGTTGCATTCTTTCTTATAGCCTTTGTCATAGGGCTCTTCCGCCTCATCTTCCTTGGCGATGTGGAGGTTTTCCCCGCCATGATGAACTCCACCTTCGACTCTTCCAAGACGGCTTTCGAGATTTCCTTGGGCCTTACAGGCGTCCTGTCATTGTGGCTTGGCATCATGAAGATAGGCGAAAAGGGCGGCGTGGTGAATGTAATAGCGCGTCTGCTGACGCCCATCTTCACACGATTGTTCCCCGACATCCCCAAGGGACACCCCGTGACGGGCAGCATATTTATGAACATTGCAGCCAATATGCTGGGTCTTGACAATGCCGCCACGCCCCTGGGCCTGAAGGCGATGGAGCAGATGCAGCAGCTGAATGAAGAGAAGATAGCCAAGATGCAGGTGAGCGAGAGCGAGAAAGCCACGCTGCGTGCCACTGCCACCAACCCGATGATAATGTTCCTGGTGCTCAACACCTCTGGCCTGACGCTCATCCCGGTGTCCATCATGGTGTACAGGGCACAGATGGGAGCGGCACAACCCACCGACATCTTCATCCCCATTCTGCTTGCCACGACTGTCGCCACGCTGGTGGGAATGCTTGTGACGGCCATCTATCAGCGCATAAATCTCTTCAACCGCACACTCCTGCTGATGCTCCTCGGCATCCTGCTCGCAATGGGAGCAATCATCTGGGGCTTCTCACAGATGGACAAAGACCTGATGAACAGCGTCTCCACTACCGCTGCCAACATCATGCTGATGACAATAATCGTCGGTTTCATCGCTGCCGGCGTAAAGAAAAAGGTCAACGTCTATGAGGCATTCATAGAGGGAGCGAAGGACGGTTTCACCACCGCCGTGCGCATCATCCCGTACCTCGTAGCCATACTGGTAGGCATCGCCGTGTTCCGTGCCTCTGGCGCCATGGACGCTCTGATTGACGGAGTAAAGTGGACCGTAGAGCTTTGCGGCATCAACGCCGACTTTGTAGGAGCCCTGCCCACGGCGCTGATGAAGCCTCTCTCAGGCAGCGGAGCGCGCGGAATGATGGTGGATGCCATGACGGCATACGGCGCAGACAGCTTCATCGGACGCCTGAGCTGCATCTTCCAGGGCAGCACCGACAC
>DEKQ01000010.1:25457-25669 GCA_002353975.1 Prevotellaceae bacterium UBA2718 | reverse complement strand
ACGTTCTACATTCTTGCCGTCTATTTCGGCAGCGTCGGCATACGCCACACACGCCACGCCGTAGCTTGCGGACTGCTGGCAGACCTCGCCGGAATCATTGCCGCCATCGCCATAGCCTATATGTTCTTCGGATGATAAATATTTGGAAGTTACTACGTCCTGGATATGCAAGAGAAAAAACAAGCTCTTTCTCTTGCATATCTCAAAACTTA
>DEKQ01000010.1:11015-25355 GCA_002353975.1 Prevotellaceae bacterium UBA2718 | reverse complement strand
TTGCATATCTCAAAACTTAATCGTAACTTTGCGCACGATATGAATATATCGAACAGCGGAATGAAAGTGCTGGCCAAAGACACCGCAGTGTATGGCCTCAGCAGCATTGTCGGCAGGTTCCTGAACTACCTGCTTGTGCCTCTATATACAAACGTAATCAGTGCCGAGAGCGGCGGCTATGGCATCGTGACCAATCTCTATGCCTACGTGGCGCTGATACTGGTGTTCCTCACATTCGGCATGGAGACTACGTTCTTCCGCTTTGCCAGCAAAGAGGACGAGAATCCGCATCAGGTATTCCGCACAGCCTTGGGCATCGTCACCACGCTGAGCGTGATATTCCTCGCTGCGGTATTTCTTTTTACTACGCCCATAGCACACGCCATAGGCTATGACGGCGATGCGGAGAGGCTATATATACAGATAATGGCATGTGTAGTGGCGCTGGATGCCATACAGGCTATACCATTCTCATACCTTAGATTTAAGGGGAAAGCGATAAAGTTTGCCACGCTCAAGCTGCTGTTTATCGCCCTGAACATCGGCCTCAACCTGCTGGTTTTCGTAGGATTAGGGCTTACGGATGTCTATTACGTATTCTTCCTTAACCTGCTATGCACAGGTTTTATCACATTTTTCTTTATCCCTGAGCTCGTCGCTGAGTTCAGATTCTGCGGTTCCAACGCTCCTGATGCAGCAGCGATGCAGGCAGGAAGCGCTGTCGCTAATGGCAGTTGGGTATCGCTGTGCAGGCGTATGCTGAGCTATTCGTGGCCCATCCTGGTGCTGGGCATAGCGGGAATACTGAACCAGACCGCCGACAAGATGCTCTTCCCAATGGTCTATCCCGATCCCCGCGAGGCGCAAGTGCAGCTTGGCATCTACGGTGCGTGCGTGAAGATTGCCATGATTATGGCGATGATAACGCAGGCTTTCCGCTACGCATACGAGCCGATAGTATTCCGTCTGAGCGGTAAGCGTGGCAGCAACGCAGGCGGCAAGGGCACCTCTGAGGATGACAGCAAAGCCACACAGGCCAATGCTATGAGGTTCTTCCTCATGGGAACTCTGTTCGCATTCCTGTGCGTGGTGGGCTACATGCCTCTGCTGCAATACATCATCGGTGAGGATTATCGCGCCGGACTGCGCGTGGTGCCCATAGTGATGATGGCCGAAATAATGATGGGAGTGTATTTCAACCTCTCCTTCTGGTATAAGCTCATCGACAAGACAATCTGGGGGGCGTGGTTCTCCTTAGCGGGCTGCACGGTGCTCATAGCCGTAAATCTGATATTTATCCCACAGTATAGCTACATGGCTTGCGCTTGGGGCGGCGTGGCAGGTTACGGTACGGCGATGGTGCTTTCATACTTGGTGGGACAGCGTAAGTACCCCATTGACTATGACCTCAAGACCCTCGGGGGCTACGTAGCGTTGACCGTAGTGCTCTATTACGTCATGACAGACGTCAGCACACTGCTGCCAACCGTCTGGCAGATACTTAGCAATACACTTTTAATTGCCATCTATATACTTTACATCATAAAGACCAAACGATGACACAAGACTATCTATTACTTTCCTTCAGGCTGTTAGGATCGCTGGCCCTGCTCATGTATGGCATGAAGACGATGAGTGATGCACTTCAGAAAATGGCCGGTCCGCAGCTGCGCCACGTGCTGGGAGCAATGACGACCAACCGTTTCACGGGTATGCTGACAGGCACATTGGTGACCGCTGCCGTGCAGTCTTCCACCGCCACGACGGTGATGACGGTGAGCTTCGTATCTGCCGGACTGCTGACATTGGCCCAGGCTATCAGTGTCATCATGGGCGCAAACATCGGTACAACGCTGACGGCGTGGATTATGTCGGCAGGCTTTTCATTCAACATCACAGACTTCGTCTATCCCGTGTTCTTCATGGCAATCATCCTGATATACAGGAAGAACCACCGCGTGATAGGCGATTTTCTTTTTGGTATCGCCTTCATGTTCCTGGGTCTCGGCACTCTGAGGCAGACCGGCATAGACATACACCTGGGCGAAAACGAGGCTGTGCTGGCTTTCTTCTCATCGTTTGACCCGAACAGTTTCACAACCACCCTGTTGTTCCTGCTCATCGGCGGCGTGCTGACAACGTGCGTACAGTCCAGTGCGGCTGTGATGGCAATAACGATGATACTCTGCTCCAGCGGCGTCCTGCCCATCTATCAGGGCATAGCGCTCGTGATGGGCGAGAACATCGGTACCACCGTGACCTCCAACATCGTGGCCCTGTCTGCCGGCACGCAGGCACGCCGTGCGGCTTTCGCACACATGTTCTTCAATATCTTCGGCGTCTGCTGGGTGCTGATGGTATTCCGTCCGTTCGTGGATATGGTGTGCTCATTAGTGGGATATGACGTGGCAATGACAAAGGAAACAGCCGGACAGGCAGCCTTCCTGGCCAATGCTGCAAAGCTGAGCTTCGTGCTGGCAGCATTCCATACCTGCTTCAACCTCATCAATACGGGCATCCTGATATGGTTCATACCACAGATAGAGCGCCTCGTATGCCACGTGATAAAGCAGGAAAAGCCAGACGAGGAAGAGGATATGCGCCTGCAATATATCTCTGCCGGCATCATGAAGACACCGGAAATCTCGGTACTTCAGGCACAGAAAGAGATTACCCTCTTCGGCGTAAGGATGCAGCGGATGTTCGGAATATCGTGTGATTTGCTCGCCGAACGCAACAAGGAGAAGTTTGAAAAGATCTTTGAGCGCATAGCAAAATATGAGGGTATCAGCGACAATATGGAGCTTGAGATAGCCAACTACCTGGAGCAGGTGAGCGACGCGCACCTCTCTGACGAGACGAAATGGAAGATCCGCCTGATGCTGCGTCAGGTGTCTGAGCTGGAGAGTATCGGTGATTCCTGCTACAATCTGGCCCGCACCATGAAGCGCCGTATGCAGTCAAACAACGATTTCACTGAGAAACAGTATGAACAGATACACAACATGATGAAGCTGACTGACGAATCTCTCACGCAGATGAACCATGTCATTGAGGGGCGCCGTGAGGATCAGCACATCGAAGAGACATATCGCATTGAGGACAACATCAACGAACTGCGTGACAAACTGAAGGCCGACAACATCCAGGCCATCAATGACCATGAGTACGACTACTCCATCGGAACGATGTATATCGACCTTATCAGCGAGTGCGAGAAGCTGGGCGACTACGTTGTGAACGTGGTACAGGCCAAGCTGGGCGCGTAATACGGATGTCGAATTAACAAATTAACGAATTGTTGCATAAACTCTTTCTATTACTTTTTTCACTGCTGTTATCGCAGGATATCTTCTGCCAGGAGCTGAACCTGCGGTCCTATGTGTCGTTAGGCGAGCAGTATCTGGGCAAGCCTTGGGAAGCTCTGTCCATGACATCGTTCGCCAGATACCGCACTGACGGCAACCGCGTGGAGTATGAAGGACAGGTCTTTGCACGCCGCCGCCAACTGGCATCACTCGTGATAGCCGAGGTAGCGGAGCAGAAGGGACGTTTCATGCCCTCCATCCTCGCAGGCATCGACAGTATGCTGGCAGAGAAATGGTGGGGTATTCCCGCACATTACAAGCATGACACGCCGAGGGATGACGACCAGACGGTAGATCTTTTCAACGCCGAATCAGCCTCCCTCCTCGCATGGACGGGCAAGGCACTGGGCGAGCGACTGGATGCCGCACGCCCTGGAATGACCGCCACCATAGGCCGGGAGCTGAAGCGCCGTATGCTGACACCGGCTCTGGGCACAAGGTATTGGTGGAAGAAAGCATCAATGAACTGGAACCCGTGGATATGCTCCAACTGGCTGACATGCGCATATCTCTATGAGGATGATGCCACAAAGCGCCAGCAGGCGGTGACCGAGATAGAAGGTTGCCTGCGCGCTTTCATTGACGGCTACCCCGATGACGGCGGCTGTGACGAGGGTACAGGCTATTGGGACAGGGCCGCTGCATCGCTGTTTGAATGTCTCAGGCTGCTCGATATAATGAAGAAAGAAGGGCTGGCAAACGTCACCCTGACGGACTACAAGAAGGAGAAAGTGGCGCGTATGGGTGCATATATATATAATATGTATATAGGAAACGGCTACTGCGTGACCTTTGCCGACACCCATGAGAACCGCAGCGTAGTGCAGCTGAACGTGCTATATCCCTTTGCCATATACCTTAACGACCCGCAGATGCGTTCGCTCGCAGCCTATATAGCAAAGGAAAAGAACTTCTGGCAGGAGCCAGCACGGCTGTATGAGAAGAGCGGAAACTTCCCCGCCTTGGGACGTGAGCTGCTGTTGCTGTCATTGACCGACCAACTGAAACAGGAGCAACCTTCTGAGCCCACAACGACAGCGTGGTACCCGGACCTGCAGGTGAAGACTTTCCGAAGCCCCCTGAACAAAAAGAGCGCGGGCAAGAAGGGTCTCTTCTGCGCCTACAAAGGAGGCCACAACGGCGAGAATCACAACCACAACGACGTGGGTTCGTTCATCGTTTATGCCGATGGCGAGCCGCTTCTGATAGACTGCGGCACAGGCGAATACACCGACAAGACGTTCAGCAAGGAGCGCTATACCATCTGGACCATGCAGACGGCCTATCACAATGCGCCGCTCATCAACGGCTACAGTCAGCGGGAGGGCAAGCTATACGCCGCTGCGGTGATGGAAGAGAGCGACAACAGCCTGACTCTTGAGCTGGCAAGCGCATACCCAGAGGACGCTGCCGCAGCATCATGGCAACGCACTATCACAATGGACGGGGAGGAGATAAGGCTGACAGAAGACATCAACCTCAAGACCCTAAAGGCCGCCTCAAGACTCATCTTCATCACTCCCGTAAAGCCTGACGTGTCCCGACCCGGGCAGATAAAGCTTGGCAGGCACACCATCAGCTACCCCATAGGCTGGATGACTGCCGGCGTTGAAGACATTTCCGACAAGATAGACCCCGCGATTGAGGCTATGTGGGGAAAGCATCTCTACCGCATCGGACTCGGTTTGAACAGCGGAAAGATAGTCGGCAAGGCTACGCTGAAAATCAAATAAAGCCCCCTCCTGCCCTCCCCTCAGCGGGAGAGAAGGGTGTGGACCATCCTCTTATAAGGACGCTGCCTGTGTTGCGTCCGTTTTTTTATGGTGGAAACGACCGCCATACATACAAAAAAGAAAGAATGATAAATATACGAAAGATAATACTTTACTTCATCCTTCTCTTCCCCCTTGGGGGATGTTGGGAGGTAGCTCATGCCGACGAAGGCATGTGGACACTCTTCAATCTGCCTGACGTTGTATATGAACAGATGCGCGAAGAGGGCTTCACGTTGCCCCGCACATGGCTGTATGATGACTCATTGGGCTGCTCGGCGCATAGCGATGCCTGCAAAGGGAACAGGAGCAAGTGCTCGGCACTCTGTGACGCTTGCGGAGAGAAACGGAGCAAGAATGCCACGGCAGCCTCGGCAGTGGTGAACTTCAGCGGTTTCTGCACAGGAGTGGTGGTGTCGCCCTCGGGACTGGTAATGACCAACCACCATTGCGGCTTTGATGCTATAAGGAATCTCTCCACGGTAGAGAACAATTATCTGCGCGACGGCTTCTGCGCAAAGGAACTGTCAGACGAGCTTCCCGCCGAGAACACCTTCGTAGCGTTCATGCGCAGGCAGGAAGACATAACGCCGTTGCTCGATTCGCTGGGCATAAAAGAAATGACATCCTTTGACCAGGGGGCGCTCATCGACTCCTTAGAGGAGGATATGACAGAACGTGTCAAGGGCATCGACTCCACCTATTACGTTGAGATTACACCGTTCTTTGAGGGCAACGCCTATTATGCCACGACATATCAGAGCTACCCCGACGTGCGTTTAGTATTCACGCCCAGCAAGTCTATGGGCAAATTTGGCGGCGAGACAGACAACTGGATGTGGCCGCGACAGACGTGCGACTTCTCCGTCTTCCGCATCTATGCCGACCCTGACAGCGGTGCGCCCGCTCCATACAGCAAGGACAACAAGCCCTTGCTGTCCAAACACTACATCCCCATCAGCACCAACGGCTACCGCGAGGGTGACTTTGCCATGACCATCGGCTACCCCGGCTCCACGGAGCGATACCTCAGCAGCTACGGGATAGAGGAGATGAGGAACTGCAAGAATGCCCCGACATGGCAGGTGAGGGGCGTGAAACAGCAGGTGATGAAGCGTCACATGGAGGCATCTGAAGCCGTCAGGATAAAGTATGATGCCAAGTATGCCAGCAGCTGCAACTACTGGAAGAATGCCATCGGAATGAACAAATGTATCGATTCTATCGGTATTATCGGCATAAAACGCCAGATGGAAGCGATAATAGACACGCTGCACTATCCCGGATTGGACCTCGGCAAGCTGAAAAAGTACTATGAGGAGCGTGCCGTGGCGCAGCATACATATACCATGTTCCGCGAAAGCTTCATGCGCCAGAGCAACAACGAGCTGGCCAGAAGGGCACACAGATATTTCAACGGTATGCCCGTACACGGTCCGGTAAAGCATCCAAGGAGGCAATACACCATGTTCGACGACAACAGCGACACCTGGGACAAGGCCTTGGACATCGACGTAATGGCCGCACTGATGCGCAACTACCGCGAGCAACTGAAGCCCGAAGCCCTCAAGGCAGGCTATCTGCCCACGTTCTACAAGCGCGTCGATGAGCAGTATCAGGGCGACTATCACAAGTATGTGGAGGACATTTTCAATAACAGCATACTGTTTAAGAAAGGAGCCAAGATACCCGTTCTCACCACGCGTAAGCTGAAGAAAGACATCGGAATAGAGTTCAGCACCTCACTCATGGAAACGCTTGCCGACCTGAAGATGGTCATTGATCCGCCGCTCAGCGACAGCATCGATACGCAGGAGCGGCTGCTCTGTGCCGCAAAATTGCAGATAGAAGAGGGCCTGCCACACTATAGCGATGCCAATTTCACCATGCGCGTCAGCTACGGACAGGTGGGAGGCTACAGCATTGCGGGCTATAATTCAGGCTATTACACCACCGCGCAGTCGCTCTCTGAAAAGATGTTATTAGGCGGAGACAACAGCGATTACTATGTGGAGCCGCACATCCGCGCGATGATAGACACGAAGACATACGGTATCTTCACTGACACCGTGAGCAACACACTCAACCTGTGTTTCCTTACGAACAACGACATCACCGGCGGCAACAGCGGTTCGCCAGTGATTAATGGCAACGGACAGCTCATAGGACTGGCCTTTGATGGCAACTGGGACAGCCTGGCCGACGACATACGCTTTGACACCGCACTGGCACGCACCATCTGCGTGGATATACGCTACATACTGTTCTTCATGAAACAATGGAACGGCTCACAGCGACTGCTACAGGAAATGGGCATCGAAGACTAACGCTTGTGATTGTTCTATTTTCCCGATGTACCACTTTTAAGGCCCCCACACGCCGACAGTCATTATCAATTGGATATTACCGGCGTTGACTTTTCACCTGGATAGGTGATGTCTCTGGGTTTCTCCCCATTGATGCTGACTCCAAGCATCATCACTCCCGTGCAGCCATCTATGGATGCTGTGGAGGCTTCTGCTGTGACCGCTGCGTTCTGCAGGACGAAGCCCTGCGTATCGCGCATCTTCATGAATTGTGAGCAGTTAGCCCTGATATTGCTGATGAGCACATTGCGCAATGGGCGTTCGGGCAGTCCAAGTGCAAAGATAAGTTGACGGCAGTTATCTACGATTACATTATTAACGGTGACGGTATTGAAGTCCGGTGTCTGTGCCGTAATGGGTTGAACTGGCAATCGCTTAGCCAAATCCCCACCCCACTTGATGCTTCCGAGCATATCACAGAAGAAAGCATAGTCCTTCACATTAGCTCGTATGCGTTCCACGGTAAGTCCTTCCAATCCACCTCCACGTGGACGTAGTGTCTTTATGCGCACTGCCTGGTCGGTGCCCTGAAACACACAGTCGTGACAATAGATATTCTTTATACCCCCGGCAACTTCGGTACCACATACTATTCCGCCTGCTCCACGCAATGCAAGGCAATGGCGCACCACCACATTCTGTGTAGGAATGCCCACACGCACGCCCTCTTCATTGCGTCCGCTCTTCATCGTGTAGCAATCATCCTGACAATCCAGAGAGCAATACTCCACAAGCACATTCTTTGACGATTCTATGTCTATGCCGTCCGTTCTGCCATGACCAAAGCTATTGACGGTGACACCGCGTATGATTACGTTCTCACAGTATTGCGGCACTATGTTCCAGTAAAGTCCCTGGCATACGGTGATGCCCTCTATGAGGACATTCTTGCAGCGTATCGGCGCAACAGACTTGGGCAGGAACACCTCGCCGTTTCGATGCTTGCCATCAAATACACGCTCTGAGATTGGCATGTCCGGCGAGATTATCTTCTCTATGTTGAGCGCCTTTTCCTTGTTAATCTGATAAATCTCACAGTCTGTTGACGGCCCAATTATCTTTCCCCTACCTGTAATGGCAATGTTTTCGGCCTCATTGGCATAGATAAAAGCCCCGAGCGACATTATCTCAATACCCTCATCACGGGTGAAGACAACAGGGAGATAGTCCTTAATCTGTCCGCTGAATGCCAGTTCGCAACCTTCACTGAGATGCAGCTCCACGCCTGATTTGAGCTGAATGCGCCCCGACTGCCACCTACCTGCAGGAATGACAACCTGCCCTCCACCGCGCTTGGACATCTTGTCTATGGCTGACTGTATGGCTTTAGTGGACATACCGCTCTTTGACATGCCCACTACTACCTTCTTTGCGGCTATCTGTGGGCGCTGAAGCTGGGGCATGGGAAACGGTGCACTGATGGGCGCTATCTCTGGAGTCATGGCCTGCGGGCCTACATCCTGCAATGTGGGGATATCGTAATCCTCAAGCCTCCATTCATCTTGCCAGATGAGTGTGGGCTTGCCCTCAGGCGAGAATGTGATGGGAAGGAACACATAACGCGAGTCTTCCGTGGTGTCCCATTTATTGCGTTTCACCCCCGTTTTGTCTTTCACCTGCGGCGTCGTAAAGTCACGGTCAAAGGGCTTATGCTTGGTATAGCGCTGCTCATAGTTACGTGCTATACGCACAGGAATATCCGTCCCCACGAGATCAGGCAACCAGCGGTCTGCCAGTGCTACATAGAGGTTACGGCCCGGTATCTTGATTACACTGGTTATCTGTGATGCAAAGGAATCCTCATATTTGTCATCAATGCACGGATCACCCAGATCGGTGTAGTGACCGTGATACTGGTCAAAGACGCAGACCCTCGATGGATTGGGCACATAGCCTGTCGTACCACTTGTAAACATATAGTGCCTGCCACGCCATGTGAAGTGTGCCGGAGCTTCACGCGTAAACGGAGGACGGTTGCCTATGAAGTGCTCGGAGAAATTGCCATTGGTACCAAGGAAGTCATCAGTCAGCTCAGCGCAGATCATCTCCCAGTGTGGGCGTTCAAACCATACATAGCCCTTGCCGGTCTCGGGATCGCAGTACATATCGAAGTCTCCAACGCCGAACCCCTCCGGCTTCAGGCTCTTTACCAGTTCGTATGGACCCTCAAACTTGTCGGCCCTCAATATGACAAAGAACCCGTCGGTATCCATCGACTTTATCCAGCAGACCCACTTGCCAGTCTTTTTATTATATAGTATGTGCGGTCTGTCCAGGGTCTGCGAAAAGTGCAGTGGCGAGAGAGGATTCAACGTGTCAGGCGGGATGATAAGCCCCAGGTCCTCCCAGTTGTAGAAGTCCTTGGAGCGATAAGCACGTATGCCCCACGTCCACACGTTTGAGTCCTTCTTTGTATGCTCCTTGTTCTCACCATACCAATAGTACGTGCCGTCTTTCTCAAAAATCTGAAAGCCGTGGGCATGGATAGGGTTGCCATTGGTGTCAAGCCATTTCTGGCCAGGGCGTATGCTACTATAGCGCTGGGCAGACACATTGATGGCCAGTGATAAGAGGATCAGGATAGCGAAAAGGGTTGATGATGTTCTGTTCATAGGATTCAATTGTTTTATAGTCATGCGAGCTTTTCATTGCTCATTACGTATTATGTTCGGCGACAATAGCAGATGTGTGAAGTCCAGTGTCTGGGAGCATGTGCCGGCCAACACACCGACACCGCTCCGGAAAGAACACCACAGTAAGCGAACACCTACTGATTAACTAACTAAAAACTACTATTACGAAACTTTATATACATCGTTCTAATGGGTGGGCATCTTCCCACATTTCTGCTGCAAAGGTACTCGGTAAGCCAGAGATGGAAGTGGCAAACTTGTGCAAAAAAGTATAAAAACGTCCCCGCAGGCATCGCTCCGCCGCAATAAGTCATGCCCACACGCGTTCCTATATAATATTACACTTTTTCACACCCCATTGCCATGCACGGCATTTTTATAATCTATAACTTTGCTGCAAAAAACAAATCATGCTACTCTTAACAAACAAACCCATGCAGAAGACAATACTCCTACGCATCCTCCTAACTATTCTGACTGCAGGCATCTGCCCTGCTCTTGCGGAAGCATATCCCATGCCCTCCGGCTGCTCTCCCACCTTGGGTGAGCCGCCGGGGGGCATGTCATTTCTATACGACGGGTTCCTTCATCCACAGGACACCGCCCGCACAAAGGTGTGGTGGTTTCATGGTGAGACCGAAGGAACGCATCAGGGCATCACCGCCGACCTTGAGTCATTTCGTCAGGCCGGCGTAGGAGGCGTGGTTTACTACGACCAGGTGCACGGCAACGGCGAGGGAGCGGCACAGGTTTTCACGCCCGAATGGTGGGACGAGATAGTCTTTTCTGCGCAAGAGGCGCATCGCCTCGGCCTGACTTTTGAGGTCAATGCCAGCAACGGATATGTGGCAGGAGGCAAGTGGATAACGCCCGACAAGAGCATGCAGCGCCTGAACAGCCACGAGATGCTGCTCAACAGCAAAGGAGGCAATGTGCAGTTCAACCTGCCAGCCATCAAGACACCGGGGGGATGGCAGCAGACTGTGGCGGTATATGCGCTGCCATACGAGCCCGACCTCATGGCCGACTCACGTCCTTTCTTCAGCCCTGACTCCGTGATGCGCCTCGATGACCCTTCACAGACGGCATACATGGTGATAGACTTCGGCAAGACCTTCACGGCGCGCAGCATCACCTACGTCACCGGAGGCAGGGGAAAGGCGCGCACCTCCTCCATGCAAGTGCCGAAGTCGCACTTCCTCGTTCACCCCGACAACGGCATCTACCGTGAGGGGGAGTTCTTCGGCTGCGGCTTCCGGTTGCTGCCAGACATCGGCGAGCTGGAGGTGTCAGACAACGGCATCGACTACCGCACCGTGTGCAGCCTGCGCCCAAAGTATAAGAACCACGGTGGCGGGAAGGAGCAGACTATCGCCTTCCCCACGACTAAAGGGCGCTACTTCCGTATCAGGCTCCATGACTGGGGCTCGGGAATGAAGAGCGATGACCGCCTCACCTTCGGCAATGTCGTCATATCGGCACGTGCCAGCGTGGATGTGTGGCAGGAGAAGGCCAGCCTCATCTCTGAGCTTATGGAGCCTGACCGCACACCGTCATACGCTGCGGAAGACCTGCTTCCCTTCTCACGCGCCATTGACCTCACGTCCTGCACCGATGACGAGGGCCACGTAACATGGAAGGCGGCCCCCAAGGGCCAGTGGCTCATTCTTCGTATCTTCGCAGCCTCTACGGGCGGACACACCAAGCACGGACGCAAGGAGGCACTTGGATTAGAGTGTGACAAGCTTTCCACCGACGGTGCCCAACTGCAGTGGCAGAGCTACGTGAAGCCTATCATCGACACCATTCACGCCCACGCGCCGTCCTCACTCAGCGGCATCTGCATGGACAGCCATGAGGCAGGACCGCAGAACTGGACTCTGCGTATGCCGCAGGAGTTCCAGAAAGCGCAGGGATATGACATCACTCCCTTCCTGCCCGTTATGGCGGGATACGTGGTAGGCTCTGCCGAAGAGTCCAACAAGTTCCTATATGACCTGCGCCATACCATCAACTCTCTCATCACCGACCGTTACTACGGCGAGTTTAACCGCCTCTGCCGCGCCGAGGGACTCACCCTCACCGCACAGGCCATAGGCGGAGCACTGTGCATGGCAGGCGATGCCGTGTCGGTAAAGAAGCTTGTGGACAAGCCGCAGAGTGAGTTCTGGGGCTACCAGACCGAAGGCAGCTACGACATCAAGGACTGCTCCAGCGCAGCACACCTCTACGGCAAGCAGATAGCATCAGGCGAGGCATTCACCGACATCACCTACCGGCACACCCTCGCCGACATCAAGAACCTTGCCGACTACGCATACGCCTACGGTATCAATGAGCTCGTAGTATGCGCCGTAGCCTATCAGCCCTGGGTGAGGCAGGCGGGAGAGCAACTGCGCATAAGCACTGCCAACGGCAGGCAATACGTGCTGAACCGTCTCAACACGCTGTGGCCGCTCAGCAAACCCTTCTGGGACTATCAGGCTCGCTGCTCGTGGATGCTGCGGCAGGGGAAGCCCGTCAGCGACATCTGCTATTACCTCGGCGACGATATACCGGCACGCATCCTCTCCCACAAGCTGCCACACATGCCACAGGGCTACGACTTCGACGCCTTTACCACCGACGCCCTGCTCAGCCGCATGTCCGCGTCCGATGGGCGCATCACCCTGCCCGACGGTGTCAGCTATCGCATGATGATACTGCCTACAGACGGTAGTCAGCTACCCAAAGAGGCTATAGAGAAGATTGAAGCCTTCCGCAAGGCAGGCATACCCATCTATGACCCGCAGACCGACAGCCGTTCGCTGGAGCAGGCCCTACAGGAGGCGGGGCTCAGGCCCGACGTGGAAAGTCCCGTCCGCGATAAGACGCTTTACTCCTGCCATCGCCGCACTGCCAACGAGGACATATATTTCCTCAACAACCACAGCGACCAAGACGTAAGCGGCAGTTTCCGCTTCAACGTCAGTGCCGCATCGGCTGAGTTATGGAACCCCGTGACGGGTGAACGCACATCCCTCCTCCCTCAACCCTCGCCCCCCAACCCTCGCCCCTCCTCCACCGCGCTCAATCTTACCCTCCACGCACGCGAAACCTATTTTATTATATTAAGCGACACCCTTCGTCCCGGTGTCTGCAATAGTATTGCGGGCACCAAGACACCGACGGAAGAAGTACCCCTGACCCAGCCTTGGACCGCCACCTTCGACACCGAGATGGGAGGCCCTGCTGAGCCCGTCGTCATAGACAATGACACTTGCCGCCACCGTTCCCTACAGTTCTTTGCAGCGCAAGGTGCCACAGGCACCGGGCACTCCGCAGGGGAGATTGACTGGACTCTGGCATCTGACCCGCGCATCAAGTACTACTCCGGAACGGTAAAGCTCACCTCCACCTTCAAGCTAAAGACCGATGAAACCGCCAATTATCGGCTGTCACTCCCCTTGATGGGCAGCGCCGCTGAGGTAATCATCAACGGTCAGTCGGCAGGCATCGTGTGGTGCTCACCGTGGGAGACAGACATCACCGGCCTGCTCCGTTCGGGCAAGAACACCATAGAGCTGCGCATAGCCAACACGCTGTGGAACCGCCTCGTAGGCGACGCCCTCCTGCCAGAGGCACAACGCACGACGTGGCAAACCACCCCACTGGCGAAGCCCGACGACACCTTAGTACCATCAGGCCTCAGCGCACAGCCCACAATACACATCCTCAGATAGGAATGCAAAGGCAACGCAAGGGGGAGGAAAGAGCGGAGACGCGAAAAAGTCCAAAAAGACGAATCGTCCATTTTTGGGCTTTTTTTGTGACATTTGTGTTTTTGAAAGTTTCGACTAAAATTTGCGATCTAGACGACTCTGAGGGTCAAAAGTTGGTGTTCGGACAGGCAAAACTCTCAATTCTCAACTCTCAATTTTCAATTTGGAGGGTAATAGTAGGTCTTTTACTCGGTGAAAGTAGGTCTTTTACTCGGTGAAAGTAGGTCTTTCAGGGGGTAATAGTAGGTCTTTTACCCCGATTTTTGTGGTCGTTTTGGCGGTTTTTGTGGGTGATTTTTGACGCGAAACGCGTCAAACACTTGACACTCAATGCCTTGCGCTTTCATGCTCTCTCGTGCGTTATTTGCGGGCGCAGGCTGTCGCGCTCCGAAATTCTTACGATTTTTGAAGGTGCGAAAAATCACTTTTGTCACTTTTTT
>DEKQ01000010.1:953-10996 GCA_002353975.1 Prevotellaceae bacterium UBA2718 | reverse complement strand
TTTTTTAACATAAAAATGAGCAAAAGTTTAAAATCCGTTTTTCTCCGTTTTATCGGTCTGTTATCTGTGGCGCAGGGGGCTTCTACCACGCTCTCATGCACAAAATAATCCCTTTTTGCACAAATTTGCCATATTCCGGCATTGGTAATAGCCTAATTTTGCACCCAAAACTACTCGCGACTGAGAATCTTTTGCATTATTAACCCATAACATCAACTAATTATGAAAAAAAATCTATTACTCCAAATGCTGTTCGCAATGGTATGCCTCTGCAGCTATGCTCAGGGAGAGTACCTATTCTCGCACACAGCAAAGTACGTAACGATTGGTGAGAACCAAATCACCAATACCACTTTCACCGATTTCACCGGTTGGCAGAACGAGCTTGGCCAGGAGGTCTTCGCACAGTTCTGGGAGAAAGCCGAGGGTGCCGGTCCTGGTGGCAGCAATGCCGTCATGGCTCTGAGCAGCGACGCTACGGACGGCGCAGCCCTCGTATGGAAGACAAACAGCCTGCAGGAAGGCCTGTATGCCGTATCATTCTATGCCAAGAGCGAGTCTGCCTTCACCAGCAGCATCACAGCAGGCAGTGCCAACTACATGGACGTCTTTACCAGCAAGACCGGCAACATCGTCAAGTCAACCGACGGCGACACACCTGACACACAGATAGCACAGGTGGAAATCATCAACGATCAGTGGCAACAGATCACATACCCTGTCTCCGTGGCCAATGGCGATTACATCATCATCAACATTGCCAAACTGCCCGCCGGCACGCTGTTGGCTGGCTTTACCATCAGCGAGACGCTGGAGGTGTTTGACAATCGCATCTCCGACCGACTTATCGCATACGCAGACAAGCTGCTGGCTGAGCCGACCCTCACCAACGGACGCGAGGACTTCTCAGCATGGATAGAGAATGAATGGAAGGCCGCTCTCGCCGACCCAGAGACTAAGGACGCAAAGGACGAGATGATGGACTACGTGTCAGCCTTCAACGATGAATATCTCCCCGCATTCCTCAGTGCCAACGGCGCCAACCTGATGCCTACCTACCTGCAGGACTGGTCAACATGGGGCAAGTATAATTATAACAATATAGGGACAAAGGACAACTGGACCTTCACCGGCGGTCGCTGGGGATGCACAGGCAATGAAGACTATCTGGAGTTCAATGCCGGCGATGGTTACATCTGCTCTGCGGGCATACAGGTATCTCAGAATGCCCTGAACGTAGGTCTCCGTACCCGCGAGGGCAAGCTCAACAACCTGCCATACGGCAAGTATTTCTTCTCCATAGAGGTGCAGGCCGTTACGGCATCAAACCGCTCCAACCCCTATGGTGCCGACCATAGCGTGGTGATTGCAGAACCGTGGTTCTTCTTCGGCAGCGAGAATACCGTGCTGCCCGACACGCTGAATGGCTACTACTGGAAGACACTCTATGCCATCGGAGAGATAAAGGAGGGTCAGGAGAAAGTCATAGGCTTCCACTTCCCTGTGCTGGACCACAAGAAAGGCGGTCGCTACAGCGTGCGCAACCCAAAAATATATCTGCTCGGCGAGAGCGACGACGACATGAACTTCAAGGCACGGAAAGAGGCCTTCATGGTGCAGCAGTATAATCTGAACAAGCGCATTGTGGAATATCCTGTGGAACTGAATGCCACGGACTATCCCTGGGAGCAGGACTCACTTGCCACTGCCATTGCCGACGCAAAGCCTGTCTATGAGGCATCGCTGGCTATCATCGATGCTGATGGTAACGTACTGAACAAAGATGAAGTTGTGGAAGAGAACACCCAGCTGCTGCTTGATCAGGTGAATGCCCTTGGGCGTGCCCGCAACTATCTGATAGAGCAGAATGCGCCTATCACCGCGCTGAAGGAGGCCGTGGCTGCCGCCAAGGAGGCGCTGGCTGCCGCACAGAATGCCGGTGCCTCTGCCGAGAAGCGCAGCAACCTGCAGGCTACTGTGGCTGAGGGCGAGAAGCTGCTTGCAGCCATCACATCAACAAATCAGGGCGAGGCCTTCACCTCTGCGGTATCTGATATCCTTAATGCAAAGGAGGAGTTTGAATCTACTTCGGCTTCACGCGCTAATCCTACGGACATACAGATAAAGAACGCAGACTTCTCAGACTTTGCAGCCAACAGCAATATCACCTCAGCCGGTGCCAACAAAGACTGGAACTGGTCAATGGCTGCCTCCACATCCCGCTGGGAGATTAGGGACAATGAGACCCTCTCACAGGGACATGGCGCAAGCATCTGGCGAGGCACCACCGTTGGACTCGACGGAAAGTGCCAGCAGACAGTGGAGCTGACATACGAGGGTCTGTACGAATATCGCGCCGAGGCTTATATCTCAGAGGAGAATGTCAACGAACTCGTTGCTGCTGCTGAGGTTCTGGACAACGACACCATCTTCAGGCCAAACATCAGACTCTTCTTCGGCGAAGACGGACTGTCTGACTCTATCGCCATTTCCAAGTGGTATCACGGTGTCAAGGCCGACGGCACATACTTCACACGCGACGTGAGCGGAAAGGCATATCCAGGCATGGTTTATGCCACATACTCCATCTATTTCAAGAAGACGGGCTCTGCTCCTGTAAAGGCTGAGTTTGGACTTGAAGCAATCGGCAATTCTGCCACAGCAGGTGCCAACGGCTTTGGTTTCGGCAGCAACAGGATATACTACGTAGGCGATGAGGCACAGTACCTCAAGGATACCAGGTCAGACCTTGACGCCGCCGTCACCGCTGCCAAGACTTTGGCAGGCAACTATCCTGACAGCTACTGGACAGTGAAGCTGAACCGCTACATCAGCGATGCAGAGGCAGCCACCACCGCAAAAGCTATGCAAAATGCGCTGCACGGCATCAATGAGGTTTCATCACGTCTCTCAGGCACTACGACAGCTATTGCTACAGTGAAGACAACAGACAAGACCAACGCAAAAGCAGCCAAGGGCGTATATTCTATGGCAGGCGTGAAGGTGGCAGAGAATGCTGACGGCCTGAAGCCAGGCATCTACATCATTGACGGCAAGAAGGTGATAAAGTAATTAAGGTAACGCAATCATCGCTTGCTCAAGCAAGAACCTATTGAGTTTTCAGGAGTTAAGGAGTTAGCCCCCCTTAACTCCTTAACTCCTTAACTCCTTACCATACAAAAAAAACTGATAAACCAAAATGAGACTCTTACTCACCTTTCTCCTTACTGCATTATCCATCAGCAATGGTAAAGCACAGATATTACCACAGTCACAGCTTGACAAACTGGATCGTGGCGTCGTTGCCATCAAAAGCGGCTCCAATACATTCATCAGCTGGCGCCTGCTGGCTACTGATGCCGCAAATACCACCTTCGATGTGCTGCGCGACGGCAATGCGTTGCCAACCGCCAAGAACCTGACGGTGAGCAACGTGAGCGTCACAGGTGGAACAGATGCCAGCACGTATCAGGTGGTGACAAAAGCGGATGGAGTGGCCATAGATACGAGCAAGGCCGTAAGCCGCTGGACCGATCTCTACAGGGCCCTGAAGCTGGAACGTCCGACATCTCAGGCTGACTATCACTATTTTCCCAATGACTGCTCAGTGGCAGACCTTGACGGAGACGGTGAATATGAGTTAGTAATCAAGTGGGAACCTTCCAATAACCAGGATAATTCAAAAAGCGGCAAGACTGGCAATGTCTATCTGGATGCCTACAAGATGGACGGCACGAGGCTGTGGCGTGTGGATCTGGGACCCAATATCCGTGCCGGGGCTCACTACACGCAGTTCCTGGTCTATGACTTCAATGGCGACGGGCGCGCCGAAATGATTTGCAAGACAGCCCCGGGGACAGTGGATGGGCAGGGCGAATATGCCAACAAGGCGGCTACGGACACCAAGCTCTCTTCGGCCAGCAACAGTCTGAAGTATGCTAACAGCAATGGCTATATCCTGCAGGGCGGCGAATACCTCACCGTCTTTGAGGGCACAACCGGACGAGCCATACACACTGTGTGGTATAACCCCAACCGCGGATGCACCACGGGAGAGGTGAAAGCTCCTTCTACATCAGAGCTGAACACCCTCTGGGGTGACGGCTACGGCAACCGCTGCGACCGTTTCCTGGCATGCGTAGCCCATCTGGACGGTGCCGACAAGAATGCTTCTGCCGTGATGTGTCGCGGCTATTATACCCGCGCTTACCTGTGGGCTGTGGACTTTGACGGTGAGAAACTCTCCACCAAGTGGCTCCACGCCTCGGTATCGCCTACAGTCGTTGAAGTGACCGACGCTGCCGGCACCAAGACATCCAAGACCTACTCCACCAATACTTCAGGCATAAGCAGCGGCACCACCGACGTGCATTTCTACTGTACGGCCTACGGACAGGGCTGCCACTCCGTATCGGTAGGCGATGTGGACGGTGACGGCTGCGATGAGATAATCTACGGCTCTGCGGCAATAGACAATGACGGCGAGCTGCTACACACTACGGGCCTGGGGCACGGCGATGCGCTGCACCTCTCAGACCTGATGCCAGACCATGAGGGACTGGAGGTGATGATGGTGCATGAGGAGGCTCCTTTCGGCTGGAGCGTGCGCGATGCCATGACAGGCGAGCTGCTAATACACCACACAGGACGCGATGACACGGGACGCGGCATTGCCGCAGACGTCATGGAAGGCCAGCGCGGCTTCGAATACTGGCACTCTGACGATAACGACTACAAGGATGCATCGGGCAAGACCGTCACAGGCTCCTATAACATCTACGGCAGCAACGATGCCGTAGTGGGACATTACACCAAGGATTATCCTTTCTATAACTTCAGAATCTATTGGGATGGCGACGCCTATGATGACTTGTTTGACAAGGGAGCAGTGAATAACGGCAAGTGGAGCCGCCTCATCTCAACCGGCAACTACGGCAATTCCACCACATACGGTACGAAGGCCAATCCCCTGCTTGTTGCCGACATCATGGGCGACTGGCGCGAGGAGATTATCATGTTTGACAAGTCTGACTCCTGCACAATCAATATCTTCAGCCCTACGACAGCCACAAAGCTCAGCGTTCCCACACTGATGCACGACCACATATACCGCATGTCCGTGGCGTGGCAGAACGTGGGATATAACCAGCCGCCGCATCTGGGATACTATCTGCCGGACTACGTTGCATCCCGCTTTGAGTTGATCAGCACCGGCGGCAAGGAGCAGACCATCCAACTGGGCGCTCCAATACAGGACATCGTATGCCGTTACGTGAATTGCACATCTGCCAGCTTGCAGTATGTGTATCTGAATGGCACGCGCATCAAGTCGTATTCCGCCCCTGACGGCATGACCTTCACCCGCAATTCCACCGACAAGACAATAACCCTGAGCGGCACGCCGCAGGAGGCAGGCAACTATGAGTTCATCATAAAGTCGAGCGGAGACGTGAGCGGCGCGTCTATAACGGACACTCTACGGGTGCATGTAGAAAGCGCCACAGGCATCAGCGACGTGAAATACGATGCTACATCACAAGACTCAGAAGTATATGACCTTGAGGGACGACGCGTGGAGAAGATGCAGGAAGGACGCGTATATATAGTACACCAGGGCGGAGAGAGACGGAAAATCATCGCCCCTCAGCAATAGCATCACAATCATAAAGGCAAGAAAGTCAATTACCTCCAAATTGCTTTTTTTGTGATGGTTAAGTAATAAAAAATCTTCAAAATGTTGTCCACTTAGCGTAAAATTGCTACTTTTGCATCAGAAATGCGAAGACGACTACTAACCATCACAATACTCCTTGCCTGCGTGGCTTGTGTTCATGCCTTTCATGTCCAGTCCAGAGTGATAGACATGGAGAGCGGTTTGCCCGACAATAACGTCCGCAGCGTTTGTCAGGACAACAAGGGCTTCATCTGGCTGGGCACGCCGAACGGTCTGTACCGCTTTGATGGTTACTCCTTTATCTCCTTCCGCTATGCTGCCGAGGGGAATACACGTCTGCTGAACAACAATCACATTACTGCGATACGCGCCAAAGGGAATCTTGTATTCATCAGGGAGGCAGGCGATCACTTCTCCGTTTTTGACACTCACCTGAACCGTTTCATTGAGAAACATGAGGACGAGGCAAAGAGATTCTTAGCGTCAAAGAAGACAGACTGGCTCAATCATAAGCTCATAGCACCCTACAGAAACGGCGTAATAGCCAATGGGGGCAACGTAATAGAGGATGACAAGGGCAATCCCGTGGTGATAGACAACAGCGGACTGCTGTGGCACATTGACAAGAACACCGGCGAGACGGTGAAGATGAGAGTGTTTGATGAACAGCTCTATCCACTCATCAGCAGCCATAAGTACAAGGTGTGCCTCTCTGACGACGGGCAACAGATATGGGTAAGCACCAACGGATGCGGCATCACCGTATATGACAAGGGAGAGCGCACCACGCAGCAGATACGGCAGACCTCGGGACTCATACCCACCAACTACATTCTCGACATGCTGATAGACCACTCAGGCAACATCTGGACGGTGAACGAATATCACGGTCTGACCTGCCTGAAGGCTATGAGGTCCAACGGCCAGCACCTGCTCATGGCTCCAGACAGCCGCGAGATGCGTAGCAACCAGGTATATATCATCCATCAGATGGCAGACTCCACGCTGCTCGTGGCAAATACCAAGGGCGACTCGTGGTATCTGGGGCGCAATCTGAGCATCCCCCCGCATCCCTCCGTAACGGGTCAGGACATCCATTCCGTGTGCAATGACGGCAAAGGCATCATCATAGGCACGAGGCAACAGGGACTGAGGACTGCCGACGGGAAATGGTATCGACACGATGAGAGAGACGTCACAAGCCTGTCATCAGATAATATCTTCTCCATTCTCAAGGACAGAGACGAGAATGTGTGGGTGGCAGGCGAGGACGCGCCGCTTGATCTCGTCATCCGAAAGAAGGACGGCACCCTCAGCTTCCAGCACTTCATTGATGCAGACCTGGGCGCAAGGGTGCTGATGCAAGACCAGAGAGGATGGATATGGGTGGGAGCAGAGAAAGGACTATACCGGTTCCTGCCACACGAACTGAAACAGAATCCGAAGCACTATGAAAGGCTGCTGTCTGAACAGGATACCTACTTCAGCCCCATAAGCACTATCCTTGAAGACAGGCGCGGCAGGCTATGGGCGGGAACCATCGGCAGCGGCGTCTTCCTGATGGATAAAGTGAAGTACAAGAGGTATAGCACCTCAGACGGACTATGCTCCAACGAGATCCATGCACTTGCCGAGGATGACTACGGACACATCTGGATAGCAACCAGCAGCGGCATCACCATCCTTGACCCTGAGACGCAGGAATACACACATATCATAACACATTCACAGCCGCTGTTGGACCGTTACTCTGACAACTGCGTCTGCAAGCTGCCCGATGGCAGGCTTGCCTTTGGCACCAGCCTCGGCATAAGAGTTTTCACACCATTCAAGACACTCACCTCTTCACAACGAAAAACACCGCCTACCATTACCAATATAATGATAAACGGCGTGCCTCTGCAACAGATGGGCGATGAGGCACCGCTCAGCGTAGCACCCGATGACGCCGAGACGCTCACCCTCAGCCACGACCAGAACTCGCTGACCATAGAGTGTACACACTTCTACTGGTTCTCTGCAAGGGGCACTACCTACAGCTTCTACCTTGAGGGATACGACCAGGAATGGAGCGAGCCGTCACAGCACAACTTCGCCACATACAAGAACCTGCCCCCGGGGAAGTACCTGCTGCACATAAAATCCTTCGACGACACATCGCAGAAAGACGTAGAGCACACCCTCACCATCATCATACGCCATCCATGGTGGGCCACATGGTGGGCTTATCTCATTTACCTCACACTGCTGTCTGTCATAGGTATTATGGTCTATCGGCAGTTGCGCACCGTCTATCAGCTGCGCCGACGCATAAGCATAGAGAAGGAACTGACTGACTATAAGCTGCAGTTCTTCACCAATATCTCACATGAATTCCGTACACCGCTGACCATCATACGCGGAGCCATGGAGCGCATCAGGGCCATAGGGGAAGTGCCGGCAGAGATGCGCCAGCCCATCAGCAACATGGACCACAGCACCAACCGCATGCTGAGGCTGATAAACCAGCTGCTGGAGTTCAGGAAGATGCAAAACAACAGGCTGCAACTGGCCCTGGAGGAGACTGACATCATAGCCTTCGTGCACGATATATTCCTGCATTTCACCGACCTGGCAGAGAACAAGCACATCAACTACACGTTTGTCCCAAACGTCAAGAAACTGCTTATCCCCATCGACCGTAAACACCTGGACAAGATTGTTTACAACCTTCTCTCCAACGCGCTCAAATTCACTCCATCCAGAGGAAGCGTGGCACTCAGCATAAGGAGCAAGGGAGATGAGGTGACCATCACCGTTGAGGACACCGGCGTGGGTATTCCCAAGGAGAAGCAGCCCGAACTCTTCCAGCGCTTCATGCAGAGCACCTTCTCCGCTGACAGCATCGGCATAGGGCTGCACCTTACCAAAGCGCTCGTGGAGAGGCATCACGGACACATACAATTCAGCGAGAACATGCCTGCGGGCTCCGTCTTCACCGTCACGCTGCCCACGAATCCAGACGTATATCAGCCTGAAGACTTCCTCAGACAGTCTAAGTTAGAGCAGCAGATTGCAATACAAGAGGAACCGTATCAGGAGTTGCTCCCCACCCCAATGAACGACAAGTACATCCTCGTGGTGGACGATGACCCCGATGTGTCGGCATTCCTAAGGCAGACATTGCAGCCCTACTTCCACGTGGACACCGCGATGGACGGACAGACCGCACTTGACATGATACAACACCGACAGCCCGATCTCGTGATAAGCGACATCATCATGCCCGTCATGGACGGCTATGAGCTGACGCGGCGCATACGCAAGAACACAGACATTCAGGCCCTGCCAATCATACTGCTCACTGCACTCGATGCCAATGACAAGCATATAAAGGGCATAAAGGAGGGAGCGGATGCCTATATCACAAAGCCATTCGACACACAACTGCTGATAGCCACATGCCGGCAGCTGATAGAACAGCGGGACAAGATAAGACACAGTGCTGCCAGCAGTGCCGACATGACGGCGCGCACCATAGCGCCACCCGAAATCATTGTGGAAGAAAGGGACAAACGCCTGCTTGGCGCTATGAACACATGGCTCTCATCGCACATGGGCGACCCAATGCTGTCCGTAGATGATTGGGCTGAGGCAATGGGCTACAACAGGTCTGTATTTTATAAAAAGGTGAAGGCACTGACGGGACAGACACCTGCCGACTATATCCGCACCCTGCGCATGGACCGCGCGGCACAGATGCTTGAAGAGGAAACGGTAACTGTTGCTGAGGTGTGCTACAGCGTGGGCATCAGTGACCCACACTATTTCGCAAAGTTATTCAAACAACAGTTCGGCATCTCTCCAAAGAAGTATCAGCAGGGGAAGAAAGCAGGAAAGCCAGCTCCGCAAGAATAAAGTCCCACACAAGGAATGGGGGGGAATACCTAAAACACAAAAAGTCCAAAAAGACGAATCGTCCATTTTCGGGCGATTTTTTTGACATTTGTGTTTTTGAAAGTTTCGACTAAAATTTGCGATCTGGCTCAATTCTCAACTCTCAATTCTCTATTTTCAATTCAAAAACCCCCTTTCTGAGGGTGAAAGCAGGTCTTTTTTGGTTGTAATAGCAGGTCTTTTACCTCGCAATAGCAGGTCTATTGCAAGGTGAAAGCAGGTCTATTGCGCCCTAATAGTAGGTCTTTTACCCCGTTTTCGGTGGTTGTTTTTTCGGTTTTCGTGGGTGATTTTCGGTTGTACATCACCGAAATCGGTGATATACAGGCAGTTAGCCATTCGTGCTCTCTCGTGCGTTATTTGCGGGCGCAGGCTGTCGCGCTACGAAATTCTTACGATTTTTGAAGGTCCGAAAAATCACTTTTGTCACTTT
>DEKQ01000010.1:0-922 GCA_002353975.1 Prevotellaceae bacterium UBA2718 | reverse complement strand
AACATAAAAATGAGCAAAAGTGAATTTGGGGTTCTGAGACAAAAAGACATTTTTTCTGAGAGATTTCTTGTGTTATTCAAGGAATGTTAGTATCTTTGCACGCAGAGGCGTGTGAGTCTGCTCATGCTCGGCTTGCCCAAGGACCGCAGGCTTGCAGCCGTGAAACCAAAAACGCAAGAAAATATGGCTATAACAACCGCAAAACAGTGCACGACGCATCCTTTCAGTTACTACTGGAACTTGGTTAAGGATATGAACGACAGCCAGAAGCTGGAGTTGATAGCCGTGCTGGCAGAGAGCATCCGACCCGCCAAAGCCAACGACAAGAAGGCCGACAACGACGGGGAATACTCCCTGCGCCCCTTCACCATGGAGGAACTGAACGCCAGGATTGAGCAAGCCGAGGCAGACATTGCCGCAGGCCGAGTGATTGACGACGACGACGCGTGGGATGACCTGGAAGAAGAACTCGCTCATCAAGAGAAAGAAGAACGTGAAATGGCTGAAGCGATATGAACGTAAAGTGGACTGAGCGGGCACATGACAAGAAAACGGAGATTGGTTTACCGCATTGACGGTGACATCATTTACATCGTCGATTTCTGGGACACCCGTCGTGAGCCTGTCAGACAGGCCTCGCAGACAGAGTAGTTCCTGCAATCACCCCCAAAGAAAACGCCGAGACATCCGCAAGGATGCCCCGGTGTTTTCTTTACCCCTCCTAACTCTCTGCCGGTACGAAGTCCAGCTGGCGGCGCTCCAGATTGGCGCGCGCTACCTTGATGCGTATCGGGTCGCCGAGGCTGTAGCGGTTGTGACGGCGGCGGCCTACGAGCTGGAAGTTACGCTCGTCAAACTCATAGTAGTCGTCGTCTAGGTCGCGCATGGGCACCATGCCTTCGCAGTGGTTCTCGTCAATCTC
>DEKQ01000054.1:21678-21842 GCA_002353975.1 Prevotellaceae bacterium UBA2718 | reverse complement strand
TGTCTATGTTATATTTCCTGTTTTGTCTCCAAGCGTTTTATGGCCATTTGCTCATACTTAGTGCCTGGACGGCCATAATTGGCGTATGGATAGATGCTGATACCACCGCGCGGCAGGAAGAGCCCTGTAACCTCAATGTACTTGGGGTCCATGAGCTTGATGAG
>DEKQ01000054.1:21536-21670 GCA_002353975.1 Prevotellaceae bacterium UBA2718 | reverse complement strand
AGATAGAGCTTGAGGCTCTTGCTCTCCACCATCCGCTTGTCAGGTATGTACATTATCTTTATCTCGGCAAAGTCAGGCTGGCCTGTGATGGGGCACAGAGACGTAAACTCCGGACAGTTGAACTGCACCCAGTA
>DEKQ01000054.1:7298-21498 GCA_002353975.1 Prevotellaceae bacterium UBA2718 | reverse complement strand
GCACCCAGTAGTCATTGTCGGGGTGCTTGTTCTCAAATGTCTCAAGCACCTCGGGGGCATAGTCGTTCATGTATTTGGTCTCAGCGCCAAGGAGCTGAAGCCCTTCTCCCTTTCTTTCCATTACTATTCCTCCTGGCTCGTGGGTTTCAGGCTCTCCTCAAAATCGGTGATGCCGGCGTTGACGAGGATGTTGTACCACTGGATAAGCTTCTTGATGTCAGAGGTATGCACGCGGTCACGGTCGAAATTGGGCAGGAACGAAGCGAAATACTCCTGCAGCTCCGCTCCGCTTGCTTTCTTATAGTCTATAGATGCCGGCTTGCCTGCCTCCTTATCGCGCAATGCACTCATTATCTCGCCCAGCGGTTTGTCCTCATCGTCGGTGTACATGGCGATGTCGCCAAGCGATGTCACCCTGTCAGAAGCGAACGCAGGGACACGCTTGCGGTCGGTTATGTTTTCTACTATCAGGCCGTTGCTGGAACGTGTTACCAGCTCATAAAGTCCGGGTTTGCCAGAGATGGCGAGGATTGTCTTACCCATTGTTGAGTGTGTTAAGTTGTTTAGTTGTTAAGTGTTTTGAGTTATTTAGTTCTATGATATTTGAAGCTGTATGCTTCTGAGTATCTCTTCTATCTGTGGTTCGAGAGGCTGCACGCCGTCATTGCATATACTGTAGTCAGCCCTGCGCAGCACCTCCTGCTGCGGCATCTGTGCCGCGAGCCATTCACGCGCCTTCTGCTCTGTGATGCCGTCACGCTGCATGATGCGCCTTATGCGGACCTCCTCAGGGGCTGCGACAGCCACCACACCATCTACATAGTCCTGCAGATTGGCTTCATAGAGTATGGCGCACTCCATCCATTGCAGGCCGGAAGACATGAAATCCTCTATCACGGCGGGGTGTATGATTGCATTAAGGGCCAGCTTATTAGCTTCTGAGGCAAGCAGGAACTTTGCCACTTCGGTCTTGTTGTATCTGCCATCAACGTAAGCATCAGGACCGATGAGGCGCACCAGCCTGTCACGCACGGCGGGCTTCAAGACACACCGCTTGGCACTGGCATCGCAATCGAACACTTCTATGCCCCGTTCCCGAAACAGTCTGCAGACATACGACTTCCCCGAGCCGATGCCGCCAGTGATACAGTATCTGTTATTTCTTTTCAAGGAGATAATCCACACTGTTGGCCTTTAACGTGGCTTTCAGCACCCCTTTAGGCTGATTGCCCACGCGAATAGGCAGTTTCGACTTGCTGTCGGGAGTCAGGTCATTGTAGTCGGCAACGACGGTGAATTGTTCCGCGTGTATATTCTCACTGCGCTTCACCCCGACGGCCACACGTATCTCTACCCGGGACGGGAATGTCTTCACCTGCATCCCCTGCGGGGCATTAATCACCGTGACAGGCACAAGCAACTGGACCTCCGTCAATTGCTCACACACTACATTGACCCTTACCTTCTCCGGGTTGGCCTTTGAACCGTATATGTGCTGCAGTGTGACCACCTGAGAGAATGACTGCGAGATATTGTCTATGCGCAACGGCTCTGTCTTGATTGCGTGTATGCTGTCAAGAGCCTTTGTGGATGCATAGAGATTAATCGTGTCAGGCGTTACCGTGATGCTGGAGATGTAGTAGTCGGGCTTTGTCGAAAGATTGGCATCCAGGACTATCGGCACCCTTTTGTTGGCTCCGTAATTGAAACAGAAGTCCCAATGTTTGGCTTTCACGGACATGATTCGCGTTGATGCCGTCAGGCGTGTTGCGAACTGTCTCTGTATATCGGCAGCCGATACGTTTCCCCGACCGTTCTTGCCGACATACAAACGGAACGGAATACGCATGGGCCGGTCAATGCCTCCCAGCCTGTGTTGCAGCAGTACGAAGCCCTTGTCCTTGAGGGTGACCGAGATGCTGTCAGGCAGCGGTTCCGTGATTACCACATTCTGTGGCACATCCGACAACTGCAAAGGCACACGCAGTTCCATCTCGTATGTGTCATTAAGCGTAGAGACGAACCAGAAAGAGGCGCTGATGGCAAGGAACACACAAAAGGCTACCATGTCCCCTCCTCGTATGGAGGGAAGCAAAAAGCCTAATTCCTTCAGTTTGCGCCAGTCCATGATGCGTGTGTCTTACCTTGGCAATGCGTGTGTTATCTCAGCTGCTGAGAAGCGGCATCAGCGAAGACGAAGCTACGCTCTACGGTGATTACCACGCCTTTGGCAATCTCTATGTCCAGCGTCGCATTCTCAATATTCACGCGCTTCACGGTGCCATAGACACCTCCGGCAGTGACTACCTTGGAGCCTTCAGTCAGAGAATTCTGGAAGTTGGCTATCTCCTTCCTCTTCTTCTGCTGTGGACGGATCATAAAGAAATACATGATGGCGAAGATTGCCACCATCATAAGCAGCATGGAATAACCGCCGCCATCCTGTGCCTGTGCGGCAAGAATGATGTTTGTCATTGTTCTGTATTGGTTTTATTGTTAGTATTCTTCTTCGTTTTGCGCTCCGGCATAGTCTTGGCGAGCACCCCTATATTAATAAGGTGTCGCGCGATGGTGTCGAGCATACCATTGATATATCCCCCTGAGCGAGGTGTGGAATAGAGCTTTGCCAGCTCTACGAACTCGTTGATGGTGACGCTGACGGGGATGTTAGGGAATGTCAGCATCTCGGCTATCGCCAATTGCATGATTACGACGTCCATGTATGCCAGGCGTGAGAAGTCCCAGTTGCGCGACGCCTCAGTCATGTACTGCTGATATTGGTCAGCATTGACGATTGCAGCTTTGAACAACTGGCAGGCATAATCACGGTCCTGCTCGTCATCATACTCTGGCAGCAGAGGCTGCTCGGCCCCGTTAGCAGGGTCAAACCGCTTGATTGTCTTGAGCACGAAAGTGTCAACCACATCCTTATCGTCATTCCAGTATAGGCTGACCTCCTCTAATGCCTCGCCGACGGCATCGTTGGTCTGCACAAACAGACGGTATAGCTTGCGCCATATCTCGCGGTCAGTCTCATAGTCATCAGCTTCAGACTCCACATATTCGCGGTACGGCTCACTCTTCTCAATCTGCAGGAACAGGCTTTTGACAAACTCCTGCTTGTCAGTCCACACGTCTCCCGCCTCCTCTACATATTCAAGGAGCGTACGGTTTTCCGCCAGCTGGGCGGCAAACCTGTTAAAAGCAAACTTTCGCGTTGGCGGCTCATTGCCCTCGCGGTCACTCTTAGCCTTGATGACATCATAACGCTTGCGCGCCATGCGTGATATATTCACAATCAGCAGCAGCAGCACCTTATAGAGATGGTACGACTTAGTGAGCGAGAAGAGCAATTCCTTCTCTGCCGCATCAATGTTATTACCCTTATTCTGAAAGAACGCGTAGGTTAGCTGTACTGCCTTTATGCGTATTAGTTCTCTGTTAATCATACGTTGAAATTTCCCTGTCAGATCGCTTTCTTATTATTAGAGGATGCGCTATCCTCCCGTTTTCCGTTATGTGTGCAAAGGTAACTAAAAACAAGGAATTGACGGGGCGTTTGCACACATTTTCACAACTTTTTCAGAAAATTTATTGTGTATATCAAGAATTTGTCGTAATTTTGCACCCCGAATTAGAAAAGGCTTTGATAAAGCATCCGTGTGATGGTGAGTTAAGCTATTATTTAACACTTAATTTAGAGTAACACAAAAATGTTAGAAATTAATCTTTCAGGCAAGAAGCGCACCGACGTAGGCAAGAAGGCCTCTCGCATGATGCGCAAGGAGGGACTCGTTCCATGTAATCTTTATGGTGAGAAGAGGGGCAGCAACGGGCTTCCCGAGGCTATCTCTTTCTCTGTACCTTTCTCAGAGTTGCGTAAGGCTATCTACACTCCTAACATCTACGTCATCAACCTTGACATAGACGGCGAGAAGCACATCGCAATCATCAAGGAGCTGCAGTTCCACCCAGTAACAGATGCTCCTCTGCACGTTGACTTCTTTGAAGTAACACCTGAGAAGCCTATCACGGTAGGTGTTCCTGTTAACCTCGTCGGTCTGGCAGCCGGTGTACGCCTCGGTGGCCGTATGTCTCTCTCTATCCGTCAGATCAAGGTTACAGCACCATACAAGCAGATCCCAGAGAAACTCGACATCGACGTTACAAATCTCGAAATCGGCAAGTCCATTAAGGTTGGTAGCCTGAAGTTCGACGGTCTCGAGCTCGCTACTCCGGCAGAGGTTATCGTATGCTCTGTCAAGATGACACGTGCCGCACAGGCTGCCGCAGCCGCTGCTGCTGAGGGATAATAAATGGAGAAATTTCTCATAGCGGGTCTGGGTAACCCCGGCCCTGAATATCACGAGACACGACACAACATCGGATGGATGGTCGTGGACGCATTTGCACAGAACCAAGACGCTTCGTTTCAGGACAAGCGTTTTGGTTTTGTCGCAGAAACGAGTGTGAAGGGCCGCAAGCTCTTTCTGCTCAAGCCCACCACCTTTATGAATCTCTCAGGCAATGCAGTCAGATACTGGCTGGAGAAAGAGAACATCCCGACGGAAAACCTTCTCGTTATCGTTGATGACCTTGCCTTTCCGCTTGGCAAGATGCGCCTGAAGGCACAGGGTTCTAATGGCGGACACAATGGGCTGGGACACATACAGCAACTCATAGGCCAGCGCTACTCGCGCCTACGCATCGGCATAGGCAATGAGTTCTCGCAGGGACACCAGGTTGACTGGGTCTTAAGCAAGTTCTCGGACGAGGACAAACAGACGCTGAAGCCAGTCATAGACGAGGCCTGCGAGATTATCAAGTCCTTCTGCCTGGCAGGTGTGGATATCACGATGAACCAATTCAACAAGAAGTAAATACTACCATGCTTTCGACCAACGAGACAGCCCGCATAGACAAATGGCTCTGGGCAGCACGCATCTTCAAGACCCGCTCCATTGCCGCCGATGCGTGCAAGAATGGCAGAGTGACGTGCAACGGCGCCACGCTGAAGCCTTCACGCACGGTAAAAATCGGCGATGTGGTGAATGTCAAGAAGGCTCCCATAACCTATTCCTTCAAGATACTCAACGCCATTGAGAACCGCGTAGGCCCGAAACTCGTTGCCGAGGTTTATGAAAACGTCACCGAGGCAAAACAGTATGAACTCCTTGAGATGTCTCGCATCAGTGGCTTCGTGGACCGTGCACGCGGCACCGGACGCCCCACGAAGAAGGACCGTAGGGCTCTCGACGCTTTCGTGGACCCTGTAATGTTCGGATGGGATGACGACGAGGAGATGTTTGACATGGAAGAATAAAGGTAAGCATCTAAGATGGTTAATTTGTGTTAATTAGGCGATTTATTTACTTGTTAATTTGTTAATTAAAAAAAATTGTGTAATTTTGCACATAATTAATGACATATAACAAGCATTTCGAGAGAAAACATACAAATAACAGTTTAATAATTAGAAACGTATGAAATTAAGAAACATTATCGCTGCTGTGGCTCTCTGCTTCGTTGCAGGCACAGCATTTGCTCAGGACGAGAAGCCTGAGTACGAGTTCCTGCCTCATCCTTTCCTTGATGTGCAGGGTGGTGCACAGTACACCCTCGGTGAGGCAAAGTTCAAGGACCTCATCAGCCCTAACGTACAGCTGGGCTTCGGTTACCAGATTACCCCTTGGTTTGCTCCACGCTTCCAGGTGAACGGATGGCAGAGCAAGGGCGGTTGGAGTGCTTGGAAGGAGAATGGCATTGATTATGCACCTAAGACCTACAAGTTCAACTACATCGCTCCTGGCATCGACTTCATCTTCGATCTGACCAACGCTATCGGTGGCTTCAATCCAAAGCGTGTCGTTTCTGTTGCCCTGTTCGTGGGTGGTGGTGCAAACATCGCCTGGAAGAACGACGAGGCTAACAATATCGCAACTTCTCTCATCGGTCAGCCTACATACAGCGGCTACCAGATGGAGTATCTGTGGGACGGCACTAAGGTTCGTGCATTCGGACGTGGTGGCGTTGAGGTTGGCTTCCGTGTAAGCGACGCTGTAGCTATCATGCTCGAGGGTAACGCAAACATCCTCTCTGACCGCTACAACTCAAAGAAGGCAGGCAACGCTGACTGGTACTTCAATGCACTCGCTGGCGTTCGCATCAACCTCGGTAAGAGCTACAAGATTAAGGAGAAGCCAGCTCCAGAACCAGCACCTGCTCCTGCACCTGTTGTAGAGAAACCAAAACCAGCTCCTGCACCTGTTGTACAGAAGGTTGAGCCATATCGTTGCGACATCTTCTTCAAGATCAACAAGCACGTAGCTGCTCCTGAGGAGCTCGCTAAGCTCGACGCACTCAAGGCTTACATGGACAAGAATGCAAAGTCTAAGGTTAGCATCGTAGGTTATGCTGACAAGGGCACAGGCTCTGCTGCATACAACCAGAAGATCTCAAGCCAGCGTGCTGCTTACATCAAGGATCTCCTCATCAACAAGTACGGTATCGATGCAAGCCGCATCAGCGAGGATTACAAGGGTGACACCGTTCAGCCATTCGCAGAGAACGATGCAAACCGTGTGACAATCTGTATCGCAGAGTAATCTCATAGCAATATCCTAAAATATAAATCCCGACACTGTCTATTCTTCAGTGTCGGGATTTTTCTGTTATTTGAGTCCACTTGAAAAAGTCCTGAAAGGACTGCAAGCTTATAGCCCAGGGCAGCGCCCTGGGTATGAAAGTGAGCATATAACGCGCCCTGTAAGGGCAAAAGCATGAATATGCACTCTTTCAAGTGGACTCTTTATTTCATTTTCACGGAAGTGAAGCCATAGGGAAGTTACTCAGCAACTGCACGGAAGTTACTCAGCAGCTGCGCGGAAGTTACTCAGCAGCTGCGCGGAAGTTACTTAGCAGCTGTGCGGAAGTTACTCGGTAGGTGTTCCTTCTGATGAGGAGGAGTAGGTGGAGTCGTAGGTCGTAAGGACATTCACGTCCTTCTTGATGGTAAACGTGCGTCCGTCGGCTCCCTTCGCGCGTACATATATATAATATACTCCATCCTTTACCTTCCTTCCGTTATAAGTGCCGTCCCATCCCTTACTGCTCACATCAGTCCACTCATAGAGCTTCTGTCCCATACGGCTGAAGATTGTAGCCTTGAAATCCATGATAGAGCGATACTCTTTCGGGCCGAAAAAGTCATTCCTCTGATCGCCGTTCGGAGAGAAGGCATTAGGAAATGTCAGCACGCTCTCACTGGCTTTAATGGTCATGGCGGTGGCTCCGCCAGGCTGATTCCAGTAGTAACGACGGTATTCCACCTTCTCCTCTCCACGGGTAAACGTGATATACAACGCTATGGAGTCAGTACCGGCCTGCGTGAATACGACCTCCGGCTCTTCCTCATACCTTATCATATATGGCTCCTCCAGCGTCCCGCCCTCGTGACAGAAGCGCCACTCGAAGTCTGAATCATAGTCCTCCTGATTATCCACCTCAAACCTGAAGCGTGCGGTGATAGGCGCAGAACCTTCAAACGTCGTCAGCGTATCACCCGTCTCGCCAGCATTAGACGAGGCGCTGAATACGGTACGCACCGTAGGAAAGGCATCGGCTCCCTGCGCGAGCAGCAGAGGGAGAGCAGTGAGAATGGCGGTTCTTCTAATCTTATTCGTTCCTGAGTTATTTTGTTTCATCACAGTCTTGGGGAAGTTATTTTGTGCAAAATTAATCATTTTATTTCGTATAGCTTCTGTTTTTCCAAGTTTTTTTTATAATTTTGCATTCGATTATGCACCGCATTCTTTTATTCATCTATTCATTATTCTGCACAGTCTGCGTGTTTTCCCAGACTGTCAATGTTGGCGTGATGCTTCCGCTGCACGATGTTGACGGCGATGGCAGACGCATGGTGGAGTACTATCGTGGCATCCTGATGGCTGTAGATCAGCTGAAGCAGGACGGCATGAACGTCAATGTCCATGCATGGAACGTGCCTATCGATGCCGATCCGCGCCCCACGCTGTTACAGAAAGGAGCGAAGGAATGTAACGTCATCTTCGGTCCGCTATACACCAAGCAAGTAAAGCTGATGGGCGACTTCTGCAAGTCCTACGGCATCAAGATGGTGATTCCCTTCTCCATCTCGGGCAACGATGTCGATTCCAATCCGCAGATTTACCAAGTCTATCAGAGTCCTGACGTGCTCAATACCACAGCCATCAAGCAAGTGGCAGAACACTTCTCAGCCGACTGGCACCCCGTTTTCATTGACTGTAATGACACCACCTCACGCAAGGGAGTGTTCACTTTCGCCCTGCGCAACATCCTGGAGCAGCGTGGCGTGACATATAACATCACCAATCTCAACTCCTCTCCGGCAATGTTTGCCAAGGCATTCTCGCTGACAAAGCCCAATCTCGTCATTCTCAATACGGGCCGTTCGCCCGAACTGACGCGTGCGCTTGCCAAGCTTGATGAGCTGACAGAGGCTAACAGCAACGTGCAGATCTCCATGTTCGGCTACACCGAATGGTTGATGTACGCCAAGTTGAACCGCGACCGATTCTGCAAATACGACACCTACGTACCCTCCACGTTCTACTATAATGAGAGTTCGGTACTGACCCAGAGTTTCCTTGCCAAGTACAAGGCGAACTTCGGTCAGGACATGATGTATGCCCTACCCCACTTCGCACTCACGGGTTACGACCATGCCATGTACTTCATCGGCAACCGTCGCCAGTGGTTGCAGACACCTCTGATATTCATCAAACAGGGTGCAAACGGCGGTTACCGCAACACAGCATTCATGCTGGTGCACTATAAGCCAAACGGAGCCGTTGAGGCGGTAACTTATTAATGCATAATTAATAATTCAAAATTCAAAATTTCCCTTTCCCCATGAGGGGGGAACAAGAAGGGACCTTTAATTCGAAACACCTTGCGACGCATCTTTATCCTCATATTATCTTTGGTTTCCCTATGTGCCTCGGCGCAGGTAGGCGAATACAGGCACGTCTTCAGCGTCGGTGCCTCAGGAGGTTATGTGCTCAACAGGTTGACCTTACAGCCTTCCCTGCCTCAGAAGATGCACGGCGGCACCACATTCGGCATCGTTGGCCGATACACGTCAGAGAAGTATTTCTCCACGCTATGTGCCATACAGATGGAGGTCAACATGACGCAACTGGGTTGGAATGAGGACATTGTGACATACAACAACACCCCCGTCGTCAACCCCATAACGGGTGAGGAGGAGAAGTATCGCCGCGATATGACATACGTCCAGATACCCATCTTCGCCCATCTCTCATGGGGAAAGGAGCGGAATGGCGTATGCGGCTTCGTGAATCTCGGTCCCCAGATAGGCTTCATGTTAAGCGAGAAGACCGACAAGAACTACGAAATACCGTTCACCGAAGTCAATTTCCCTGACACTTACACCAGATCCACTGGCCGCGTCAGCACCATCGTGGCACAGGAGACGATGCCGGTTGAGAACAAGTTTGACTATGGCATAGCCCTCGGTGCCGGCATCGAAGCAAGCATCAAGCACATCGGACGCTTCGCACTTGAGGCCCGATACTACTACGGACTCGGCAATATCTATGGCGACTCCAAGCGCGACTTCTTCGGGCAGTCAAGTCACGGCACTATCTTCATCAAGTTAGCATACCTCTACGACCTTCAACGCCACTAATACCAATCACCCCATTCCCGCAACAGACAACATAGAAGTATTAGGCGCCAGGGTCAACAATCTGAAGAACATCGATGTCACCATCCCTCGCAACAGCCTGACAGTCATCACCGGATTGTCTGGCTCAGGCAAGTCGTCCCTTGCCTTCGACACCATATATGCCGAGGGTCAGCGACGCTATATGGAGACATTCTCGGCCTACGCCCGCAACTTCCTGGGCAACATGGAGCGTCCCGACGTTGACAAGATTACAGGTCTCTCACCCGTCATCAGCATCGAGCAGAAGACCACTTCGCACAATCTGCGCTCCACCGTAGGCACTACCACAGAGGTCTATGACTTCCTGCGCCTGCTCTATGCCCGCGCCGGGACGGCATATAGCTACCTCTCGGGTGAGAAGATGGTGAAATATACCGAGGAACAGATTGTCGAGCTTGTCATACAGCGCTACTCCGACAAGCGCATCTTCATCCTCGCTCCGCTGGTGCGCAACCGTAAGGGCCACTACCGCGAGCTCTTTGAGCAGCTGCAGAAGAAGGGATTCCTGCAGGTACGCATAGACGATGCCATCTCAGAGATAACGCCCGGCATGAAGCTTGACCGCTACAAGAACCACAACATCGAGGTGGTGGTTGACAAATTGCGCGTCAGTTCCGACAGTCGCGAGCGCTTGGGCAACACCGTGAAGACCGCCATGAGGCAAGGCGAAGGACTTATTATGGTGCTTGACCATGACACCGGAGAATACCGTTACTTCTCCAAACGCCTCATGTGTCCCGTCACAGGACTGGCTTACAAAGACCCTGCGCCGAATATCTTCTCGTTCAATTCACCCGAGGGAGCATGCCCTTACTGCAAGGGTCTGGGCGTAGTGGATGCCAATGACCCGCTGCTGACAGCCTTTTCCTCTGATTCCATTGACGATGTTCCGCCTGACATCACTCCGTCACAGCTTGACCTTGCCGCAGAGGCAAATGTGTCAGATGATGATGAGACAGTCACCTCCACATGCCCTGCCTGCAAGGGGCAGCGTCTGAACCGCGAGGCTCTGTCCTACCGCCTGTGGGACAAGAACATAGCCGAACTCTGTGAGATGGACATTGACGAGCTGTACGAATGGCTCGGACAGGTGACAGAACACCTTGAGGAGCGTGAGCAGATCATAGCACAAGAGATACTGAAAGAGATCCGCACACGCCTGAAGTTCATGCTCGACGTGGGCTTGGAATACCTCGCCCTGGGCCGTCAGTCCTCTACCCTCTCAGGCGGAGAGAGCCAGCGCATACGCCTTGCCACGCAGATTGGTTCGCAGCTTGTCAATGTGCTCTACATCCTCGACGAGCCCTCCATCGGCCTGCACCACCGCGACAACCAGCGGCTCATCAACTCGCTCAAGCAGCTGCGTGACCTTGGCAACACCGTCATCGTGGTTGAACACGACAGGGACATGATGCTTGCTGCCGACTATATCATCGACATCGGGCCTGCCGCAGGCCGCAAAGGAGGTGAGGTAGTCTTTCAGGGTACGCCCAAAGAGATACTGAAGGCCAACACGCTGACCGCCGACTACCTCAACGGACGCCGCACGATAGAGAAGAAAGAGCCCCCGCGCGAGGGTAACGGCCTCAGCATCACGCTTCGCGGTGCCTGTGGCAACAACCTCAAGAACGTGGACGTGACCTTCCCGCTGGGTACGCTAATCCTCGTTACAGGCGTCAGCGGCTCTGGCAAATCGACACTTATCAACGAAACACTCTACCCCATCCTGGCCCGTCACTTCTACCGTGCACAGAAGACACCGTTGCCATACTCCGACATAGAGGGAGTGGAGAATATCGACAAGGTGGTGAACGTGGACCAGAGTCCCATCGGTCGCACGCCACGCAGCAACCCCGCGACATATACCGGAGTCTTCTCCGTCATACGGTCGCTCTTCGTAAATCTTCCCGAAGCCAAGATACGCGGCTACAAGCCTGGCCGCTTCTCCTTCAATGTGCAGGGCGGACGTTGCGAGGCCTGCTCAGGCAATGGATACAGGACTGTCGCCATGAACTTCCTGCCCGATGTCTATGTGCCTTGCGAGGTATGCCGTGGCAAGCGCTACAACCGCGAGACGCTTGAGGTGAGGTATAAGGGCAAGAGCATTGCCGATGTGCTGGATATGACCATCAATCAGGCGGTGGAGTTCTTTGACTCCATGCCCTCCATCAAGAAGAAAATCAAGACTCTGCAGGATGTGGGACTGGGATATATCAAGCTCGGGCAGTCCTCCACCACCCTCTCGGGCGGTGAAAGCCAGCGCGTGAAGCTTGCCACAGAGCTGTCAAAGCGCGACACGGGCAAGACGCTCTACATCCTTGACGAGCCTACCACAGGACTGCACTTCGAGGACATCAAGGCCCTGATGGACATCCTCGGCAAGCTGGTGGATAAGGGTAACACCGTAATCATCATAGAGCACAACCTCGACGTAATACGTCAGGCCGACTACATCATAGACCTCGGGCCCTCAGGCGGCAGAAACGGAGGCCGCATCATCAGCGCAGCCCCACCCCTCTTCAAGGGAAGCAAAAGAAAGAAATTGGAATAATTATCATAATTATTTATACTCCAACACCATCCCACGACCTGCTTAATTATTCTTATTATTCCAATTTCTTTCAATTCCTATCCATTCCAATTACCTTCAATTCCAATTACTTTCAACGATAACATGTTCCATATCACAGGCGAGCCGGCAGCGGCAACAGAGGCACGAGAGAGAATCCTTACAGCGTTTGCAGACCTCCAGTTCTTTGAGGAAGGCCACAAATACCTTCTTCATGGCAAGTCGCTCTGTTCCGTCTCGGGCATCGGACACCGCTTCATCCGCTTCCCGTTCGACGAGGCAACACAGGCCGTTCGCTACGCCGAGCGTCACGGCGAGACGGCAGACCACTGGATACAGCAGTGGCGCCAGAACTCTTTCCGCGCCACTACCCTCGGCACCAAGACCCATGAGTTCGGTGAGAGCTTAGGCTATCTGCGTGCCGGACACCCTGAGTTGATACGCTCCTCGGTGCGCAATCAGTATATGGAGCAATACCGGTACCTCGCTCCCATACACCCCAAGGAGGAAGCCATCGTGCGTTTCTTTGGTGATATGCCAGCCTCCATGCACCTCGTGCTCAATGAGGCAATGGTCTATAGCGGCAAGAACCCCATTGCCGAGCGCAACCTGAAGGAGCAGATTTGCGGCACCTTCGACATGCTATACTACTATGACGGAGAGGGCGACAGTTCCAAGGCCGGCTTCGTCATCCTCGACTATAAGACCAACGCCAGCCTTGAGAACGAATACAACCGTCGCTTCGGGCGCACGCTGCTGCCACCGTTCAGCAACATGATAGAAGAGGATCTCAGCCTCTACACCATTCAGCTCAGCCTCTATGCCCTGATGCTTGAGGACATCGGCCTGCCCGTAATCGACCGCCGCATCGTGTGGCTCACCGCCGAGGGAGACTATCAACTCATCTCCGTACCCGACATCAGCGAAACCCTGCGGAAGACGATATGAAGCATAAATCAAATTGCAAATAGTTGATCCATTGTCACCTCATTCTGTATCATGTTGAAATAGCTATTGTGTGCAACGCCATTGGTTGTAACCAAGACAAGGTGCAGGGTACGCTTATCTTTTGACTGTTTCTGGTAAACCTCAAGTTTATTCTGCAGGTTCTCGGCGTAGTCCTTGTCAATAGTGAAGACATTAGCAGAGTACTTCATCTCACAAAGGTCAGTAAATCCATCTGCACGTTGCATCACGAGGTCTATCTGCGCTCCACGCCTTTCCTCTGTGCCACGAGCAAACCAAGAACAAACATTTGTCTGGACACCGGGGATGCCGAGTGCTGTCTTAATCTGATGAACATGCTGAAGACATACCCGCTCAAAAGCATGTCCCCTCCAAACATTATGGGATGTGGAAGTAAAGGTATTGCTCCAATAATGTTCATCACTGAAAGCATTCTTCTTGATACAGAGGTAATAGAAGAGAGTATAGTTGTCTATCAGCTGAAATAGCGCATTGATCTCTGCTGTATCAGCTGAAGCGAAGCGGCGGATAAAGCCACACTCTTCCAGTTCTTCAAGGATAACAGAGAATGTGCCTCCATCAGATAGCTTGCTTTCACGCAGTATGTCATCCCGGGTCATACCGGTTTTTCTGCCATCGCTCAGGCATCCGATGACTTTGAGGTAATTCTCCGGGCGATTGAACAGGGTGGAGTAAAGTGCATCAAACTCATCGCGTAATGGAGCTGTTTCCGTGAAGAACAGCTGGTCAACATTCTGAGCCACACTCAATCCTTTCTTCAAGAAACTCCAGTAGTATGGTATGCCACCGAGAATCATGTATAGTTCCAATATATCTTTCCTGCCAAACGCGAGATTTCCACTCTTGGCAAAGAGTTCACACTCGCGTAGAGTGAAGGGAATGAGTTTTATGCGGCT
>DEKQ01000054.1:0-7158 GCA_002353975.1 Prevotellaceae bacterium UBA2718 | reverse complement strand
ATCAGGTTTCCCTTAGGAGTATCCATCCATGGGAGTTCATCGATAAAAAGGACCTTCTTACCTGCCGGAGCACTGTTGACAAGTTGTTTCAACAGCTCAAAGGCATCAATCCATGTTTTGGGAATTGAGCACTTCATGCCTGCTGCCACCAGAGAGTTACGAAATGCTGTAAGTTGTTGTCGAAGCGTTCCTTTTGCTACCCCTGTATGCTGAAAACAGAACTGGTAATTGAAAGTTTCCCTGATAAGATAAGTCTTTCCTACACGCCGTCTGCCATAGACGGCACAAAACTGCGACTCTTCTTTTTCAAGAAGTCCCAGCAGTTCACGTTGCTCTTTTTCACGTCCTATAATCATAGCGATATATAATTTTATACAAGTTCAGCGGTGCATTCTACGACAGAATACGCTCCCATTGAAACACGTATGACTTCATCATTTCCGCTGCAAATATAGTAAAAAAGTTTCTATAACCAGCGAAAATATAGGATATTTTTTATATTTCCGCTGAAAATAAAGCATTAAATGAAGTCCTTGCTTTTGTCTGCCATATAATTTTCATATCGCTCTAACAATATAGCCAGCCTCCTCACGTGTCATCCTCTCTTCCATCTCACGCCACAAATCCTCTGATACCATACCCTCGCCTGCAGCAATCTCGCGCTCAGCATCGTCTATTATATCATTTATATCATCCATTGTATAGCGTTTGATGTGTGCGTCTGCCTTTTCCGCACACTCAGTCAACTGTGTAGCCAACCAAAGCATGTTACCTGGAGAAAGTGTACCTACCAGATAGTCACGCAGACCATAAAGGGCATCTTTACTCATATTCCATCCTTTCTTTTTATGGTTTGATGGTGCAAAGTTACATTTTTTTTCTCAAACTCATCACATTTCGACAAAAAAACAAACATACATCACCCCAAAGGGAAGGGGGGATGGGTGATATATGGGTGTATAAATTTTTGACACCATACTTTACTGACACAAAAATCCCCGGCCACGGGAATTGGCCAGGGAGAATTACTTAAAAGAAAAACAATCGCCGGGAAAGCGATTATCCGGCAGGTAGTGACTCACGTCACCGCCTGCCGTTTTATTTTGTCCCTTACCGAGGTGCGATAAACCGCTTATGCGTCTCACACCTCACGCTCGGGCGGATTTGAAATCCGAACGCTGCGAGTATCAGGATTTACAATCCGATAAACATTTGTCTCGCATTGCAAATACTTATACTCAATGTCATGGAGCAGCAGCAACCTGAGTAATGCTCAACTCCACTGTTCCATATTCGAATGTGATTGTGGTTGAAAGTGTTCTTTCAGCACCTGTTGTATTATCTGTTACAGTGATGTCTGCTGTTGTCTTAGTTGTGGTATTTGGCTGCACATCTGTAATAGCAGGATCTGTTGTCGTACCTGAAATAACATTACCAAGGCCAAGAGCTGAACCGTCGAAGGAGTATATGCCAGCTGCAGAGTTTGATATATTGAACGTAGCTGTCTTCTTTACTACGTTAGATGGGAGCCATACAACTTCAATGTTATCGTTGCTTCCATTAACCTCAGTTCCGTTCTCATTATACTCTGTACCATCGGTTAAAGACCAGTCAGCAACAACTGCGGAGAACTTAACGCTGGTTAAACCGAGGTGCATGATGATGGTATAATACTTGTTTGACTTCAGGCTTGCTAATGACACCTTATTCGTAATGGTCTGCTCTACCTCAGAATAACCCGCAGCCAGTTTTGGGTCGGCTGTTCTTACTACGTATGTTACTGTTACGTAGAGTGTTTGATTGGTATTTCCATTGGGGATAAGCATCAGCGCAGGAACATTTTCATTAGCAAATACATTTGTTGGAGTTGTTGTAACACCGACAGGGTTGACTGTATTATCCCAGCTTGCATTTCCTGATTGCAGTTGCTTGCCAGTTCCGGAAATGCCAAACTTTCTCGCACCGATTTCTTTGATTTTCTCATTCAATGAATATGGGCTTGCATTAAGGTCATCATCAGCATCTGTGGTGTTATTAGCAACAATGTTATACTTTGCTCCCGTTGCAGCAGCTGTCGTATGCCACGTTCCTGACTCAATATCAAACCAACCAGACTTAAGGAGGTCACTCTCTCCTGATGTCACAGCTTTGACATTCTCATCATCTTTTGCAGAACCAGTATCCTGAATCTTTACTTCCTTCAATGTGACAAGAGTCTTGGTGTTTTTGAAATCTTCACCAAAGTAATCGGTTTGAGCACTCTGTCCTTCGGTAGTAGGTGTTATGCTATTCTTGTCTATGTCAACAACTACCTTGAAGCCACACTTTGCTGGGTCTCCTTCTTTTGACTCCGTTGATGTTGATGTCACACCACCAATTTTAGTGAGCGCATGTTTGAATAAGAACACGACTTTCTCGCCTACAGTCTGCTTTGTCAAGTCTGTGTTGTAAACGTTGTCTTCAAGAGCTGTAACCTCATTATTTGAGCCGTCTGTCTCAGAATAACTTTTCTGTCCGCGGATGCCCCACAGCAGGTCAACAGCTTTATCTTCTTCTGCTACAGGCAGTAAGTATTTCACCCAAACATTTGTAGGAGATGTGTTGCTGGAAATAGCAACGATACCATTATCAACTTCACCTCCTGATCCTGGATCAATCTTTTTTGGGGTTTTAACATTATTTGCTGTTACGCTTGGTGGAATATCACCAGTGCCTGTTGTTGCTGTTTCTCCTTCTTCCATGTATGGAGCATATGCAAAGAAACTTAGTTTTGCAACATTATCATTTTCGTCAGCTGTATAAGAAGGATTATTACCTCCATTAGCAGCATCTTCACCATTGGGCCAATACTTAACGGGATCATACACCCAAGCTTCAAGATTAGATGCTGTTCCGTATTTCAACTCCTGGTTGTACATGAAGTTAGGGTATTTGTTGGCATCATCTGTTTTCCATGTACCTGTTCCCCATTCATTATACGCTTGGCGATAATTCTTTTTTTGAGTATAATAACCAAACACGCCAAAGCGGGCATTCTTTAGGTCAGTAATGTGATTGGTAGCATCTGCAGCATTGCCGATAGCACCGTTTGTGTAAGTCGCGGATTGTTCGGTACCTGCACGTGTAACACCCGCATTTCTTGTCTTAGCGCTAAACTCGATAGCGCTTGGAGCTGACTCTTTAGCGAGGGAGGTGTCGCCGGAGAGGTCAGTCTCTGTGCAGCCGGTCAGAACAAATGCTGACGCTGCTGCCATGAGGATTAAAGTTTTCTTCATTTTCTCTAAGAAGTTTAGGAAAACGAAAAAGGCGTGCCACCATCCGCAACTTGTATCTGCTTTAGGCTACCGCCAAGTGGCCATCTATACTTACAAGTGTTGAACGATTCACGCCATAGCGTGAACCTTCAGTCATCTTGTTCTCAGTATAGAATAATTTGGCGGTATTCAAAGCAGGAGAACAAGAGCTAAAAGCTCTATATCTTAAAGTTCTGAATGGGAGGACGCGACTTACTTCGCTTTCAGGTTTATTAATAAGTTAAAGTAATTGCGTTCTTTTTCCCATTTGGGGAGTGCAGCGCCCGGCACCGCAGTATTGGCTCCCCGGTGTTAACTTATCTACTGTCTGTTTCTTGTTGTACTTTTATTGATTGATCGGTTAAACATATTTGTTTTCATATTTCGTCAGAGCGCACTATGTGCTCTCGTGGGCAAAGTTAGTTAAAAGTTTGCAACCGTGCAAATTTTTCTTAATCTTTTTTACGGAAAGTGTAAAATAGTATCAAAGTTTCGGAAAAGAGGCCGAACATTATTTGTCTCGGGCGAGAACGCCCGCGTAGGTCTGCGGAGGGTTTTCCCCCGTGTGTTTAGGGAAAACACTCTGCGCTTTAGGGTTATTATGTTTGGTGGTTCGGAAAGTCGGTGTATCTTTGCACCAGAAATCAAACCAAACAGAAATCAAATTCAATTAAGTTTAACCCTATAATATAATAAGGAGGAAAGAATATGAAGAAGTCTATACTCGGCATCGTAATGCTTTTCAATGTTTTTTGCGTCATAACCGCCAACGCCCAGAGAACCACCGTCTATTGCAATGACGATATGTATATGCAGACCCGCGAGGTTCACGTCAGCCACCTGCGCCACAGCGGTGTGGGAAGACACGGAAGAGTCGTTGAGGTACGCCGTCACCCAGCCGCATACCGTGAGGTGAGGTATGTAGAGCCTGCGAGAGTGGAGGTGGTTCGCCCTGTACACCATCGCACGGTAGTTGTTGCGGAACCCGCACCCGTACCGGTTCCTGTTCCTGCACCCGTAGTGGTTCACCGTCCACACCACTCCTCGTCTGCCGTAACGGGCATGGTGGTAGGTGCTGTGCTGGGCACGGTGATAGGAGCGATGGTGCATTAGTGCCTGATGGAAGAGGCCCCCTCCCAGCCTCCCCCAAGGGGGAGGGGACGTTGACGCTTCCGCCAAAGCCCAAACACGGAAAAATGGAACAACACTTCACCCCGTTAGTATTCGAACGTAACACGCTGATAATCAGCGGGGCATTGTAATAGCAGGTCTTTTGCGTTGTAAAAGACCTGCTATTACTTGGTAAAAGACCTACTATTACCGCCTAAAAGACCTACTATTAGAGCCTAAAAGACCTACTATTGCAACGCTCTGAATATGAGAGTATTGCGGAGTGTCCTATTTTTCGGGGTTAGGAAGCCTTTAGGAAACAACGTGGAGTCCACGTCGCAACAATCTACAGGATTGCGACGTGAGACACGTCGCCTCCTATAATCGGCATCATTGGCCGTTGCGACGTGAGGACACGTCGCCTCCTATTGCTACATCCCCACACGCTGAAGGCCGGAAACATGGGCGTCCCCCGTGTGGATGCTCGTAGTACGCATAAGAGTCGGTACATCATGTTGATCATCTGCGAAGGTATCGCAGACTCTTTAACAAATTCTGCATTTTGAATTATGAATTATGAATTATTTTTTGTACCTTTGCACCCCAGATTAAAAAACATCAAAATATATTATTAAAGCAAAAAAATCTATGAAGAAAAGAAGGCTCTTGTTGGCTTTTGCGCTGATGACAACGCTTTTTGCCAACGCACAATGGAGGGTCGGAGTTACTGCCGGAGCGGACTACAATGTGTTCTCGATAGACAAGCAGTACATGGCCGACGTATTGCATGACGGACGCTGGGGCGTTACCTGCGGTGTCACGGGACAGTACAATTTCACTGACTGGTTTGGTGTTCGTGCCGATTTTAACATGACACAGAAGAACTACCGTATGCACCGGGGAGTTTGGAAAGGCACAGACATAAAGTATCGCAACACCTACCTTCAGCTGCCTGTCATGGCATCATTCAGCTTCGGCGGCAAGAAACTGCGCGGTTTCTGCAACCTGGGTGTCTATGGTGGCTACTGGGCTGGCAGCTACCGCTTCGGTCAGGACATGAACTCGTTCACGGGCAAGTATTACGATTTCAGTGAAAAGGTAGAGTTCAGCAGCGTGCGCGACAAGCGCTGGGACTGCGGTTTCGTGGGCGGCGTAGGCTTGGAGTATCAGTTTGCCGAGCACTGGGCAGCACAGGTGGAAGCGCGCTATTACTACAGCACCACCAGCACCACGAAGCAGTATATGAGGAACAAAGACTATCGCTATAACTCAACAACCGCAATACAGCTGGGCGCAAGCTACATATTTTAAGTGAAGAGTGAAAAGTGAAGAGTGAAGAATTAAACTTTCGGAAGTAGAGCAAACGGCCTGAAAGGCCAATAGCTTATAGCCCAGGGCATCGCCCTGGGTATGAATGCAAACAGAAATTACGCCCTGTAAGGGCAACAGAATAACATGAATAAAATGCTTTTGCCCTTACAGGGCGCAACCTACAAAACATATCAAAACCCAAGGCGTTGCCTTGGGCTATAAGCAGGTTGCCCTTTCAGGGCGCACATCCGAAACTTCAGTTAATAATATAAACCTCTCTAAAAACGATTAGAGCAATGAAGAAGAATATATTAGCATTAGGAGCAATAGCGATGGCACTTACAGTGACGTCGTGCCGTGAGTCGAGCGACACGCTGTTGTCTTACGATCATGATGACTACCTTTCGTTTGGTGAAGGTCTGTCAAGTTTTGGCGGCAAGTACAAGATTGCATGGAAAGCCCTGAACCAGTATTACTGTCTCTGGGACTATGAGATGCAGCACGGCCTGGACTGGGATGCTGCCTACGACACTTACTATCCGCAGTTTGCTGCCCTTGACAAGAGAACAGAGGACAATCCCGTCACCGACAAGGAGCTGAAGGCACTGATGGATGAGGCGTTTGGCGGACTGCATGACGGCCACCTAACCATAGGGTTCAGCAACCACATTACCGGCACAAAATCCGTAGTCGTATCGCCAAGCACAAATCGTAATCTCGACCGTGAGGACTTCGACATTTCCAATAAATACAAACCAAACATATCAAAATACTACACGCTGCCCGCCAACGGCGAGATAGAAGTTGACGAGCAAGGACAGCCGCAGACGGCCTTCTACTCTACGGAGATAAGCTTTCTGATGGATATGTTTATGAACACCAAGGGCATGGGCTACATGTGGATTTGTGACCAGATAGACAAAATATCTGAACTGACACTGCCTACTGCTGAGCAGATAGAAAAGCTGAACGCCCTGAAGGAGCTGAAGGCAAAGCTCTCTGACGAGGACCTTAGCTACACAGACTACAATGAGCTGGCAATACGGTATGCCTATCTCAACGTCCCCGGATTTGACATGATCAACAGCGGCTTTGAAGAAGAAGGCCTGACCGTACGCTATGCTCTTCTCAAGGGCAACATACCCTATCTGCAATTCAGCCAGTTCTCACTCTCTACCTACATACCTGATAACGGTGCGTCAGCGCTGAATCAGAATGACCCGAACCTGGATAAACACATCGAAGGTATCAGGAACGTGTGGGAAGCATGGTTTGATGCCATACAGGAGCTGGGCAAGGCCGGCAAGCTGGGCGGTGTCATCATTGACCTGCGCGGAAACGTAGGCGGCTCCACTGGTGATTTCCCTTACACCCTCGGCGCCCTGCGTCCATCGGGCGGCATGATTGTCGGCAAGGAGCGTTTCAAGCGCGGCACGGGCCGTCT
>DEKQ01000164.1 GCA_002353975.1 Prevotellaceae bacterium UBA2718 | reverse complement strand
CACAAGCGTATCTACACCGTGAACCGCTCAACCTTCGTCAACAAGAAGAGCCGTGAGCAGTTCCAGCTCTCAGACTTCAAGCGTCTCATCGACATCTATTCTTCTACAACGAAGACCATCGATGCACTGATGAAGATTGACCTGCCTTCAGGTGTTGAGGTTGAAATCAAAGTGTAGTCCACTTCAGTCCTCTCCGGGCAGGAGGCGCAAAGGCTCCATAAGTCCGGATTGGCAATAAGACCGACATAAATTATCCGCATACAAGGTTCTGATGCTTTGTATGCGGATTTTTGTTTTTTCTTTTGCCGTTCCCCTTTTTTTTCGTAACTTTGGCTCCGCCGAACTTACTTTGCACTCGGAAATGCAAAAGAAAAACAAATATTCCTTTTGCGTTTCTCTCGTTTTTTCGTAACTTTGCCAAAAAGTTGCGAAGTTACTCTGTTCTTGTCTCGTTGCCCTGTTGGCATGTTGCTGCCTGCTTTCCGCCTGCGGTGACAGGTCAAAGGACCGCGAAAAGGCAAAAGTGAAGTTTGCGACCAAGGTGTTGCGTCCCGAGACATTGGTCCCTTGGCGGATTCTGATATACACGTATAATATAATTCAACTTTCGTGGTTTCAAATACATCCGAAACTTCAATAATATAAGCTTATGCGTAATCTCTTTTCTCTATTCTCTGTACTGTTTTGTCTCGTCGGCGGCATCAGTGCCAACGACGGCGTGTTCTATTCTAACGGCGGCATGCTCTTTCCGCTGACGGAGACGGACATCTCCGTCGCGCGTGAGGTGCTATCCATCCGCGTCGGGCGCGACGACCATGCCTACGTGGATGTCAGCTATGAGTTCCAGAACGCTTGCGACAGCGCCAAGACCGTCGTGATGGCATTCGAGGCGGAGGCGCCATATAATGTGGAAGAGCACTTCAGCAAGGCGGGAGTGCATCCGTATATCTCCGATTTCTCCGTGGAGATGAACGGCAAGTCGCTGCCTTACCGTAACGCCGTTGTGGCAATAGACTATGGAAAGGGTGGTGACGGACACGATATGAAGCCCATCAACCTCAAGGAGTGGAAGACCTACGGCGAGGTGCCTGACAGCATCCTGCCCAACGGCTCCACCATATACAACCCACGGCTGGACAGCATCGTGTCCTATGGATATGGCTATTTCTTTGATGCCACGTTCCTGCCGGGCAAGAATACCGTTCACCATACGTACCGCTACCACATGAGCAAGAACGTGGTAAACCGTTTCTGCATCCCCTATTGGCTCACGCCTGCCATGCGCTGGGCCAACCGCAGGATTGATGACTTCACGCTGCGCATCAAGTCTGACATCGGGGAGGGGGTGTGTCTGGAGGACAGCCTCTTCATGGACCACCCGTTCACCTCTGCCGACGGTGCGGGGCAGATATACAGCTTTGAGCGCAACAACGGGTATTACAGTAAGCACTACACGCTGGCCTTTCCCAATGGGAGCGACATAGAGTGGCACGGCAAGAATTTCGTGCCCTCAAAGGACATCGAGATAACATCTGAGGACGAGGTGCTCTATCCCTCCTACGGCATACCGGAGGACTTGGTGGTGGTCGATGCTGCCGGCGGTGAGGCGGGCTGCTATGTCGGCGAGACCGCAGACAGTTTCCTCGTGCTGGCTCAGGACTATGGTCTGGTGCCCAAAGACGGCTATCGCAAGGTGGAGTATAAGGCAGAGAAGGGACAGGGCTGGCTCGTGGTGAGTGGTGACAATGTTGCCGATGTGTATGCAAGCACCCGTGCAGGCAGCAAGGTCATAGCAAGACTGAAGACTCTCTGGGGCGACATTCCCGAGGCATATCCCTGTCTGGGCTTCTTTCCCGTGAAGGGCAGCGACGGCCTCTACACCCAGTGGTTCAAGCTCCGCGTGGGCAAGAAGGTAGGCTACGTTAAGGCGGAAGCAATGACCTGGTCTGCCATAAACAAGTACTGACAGCATCATCCGGGCTCGCGAAAGATGCGAAAAAAATGTATTCAACGCAGAAAAAAAGTTCCAATAATGGTTTGAAATACAACTTTTATGTGTAATTTTGCAGCAGAAAGGTTATAAATACAACTATTATGGAAGATATATATATGATGTCAGATACCGTTATCCTCACTAAGATAGGGCAGCGGTTGAAGTCAATAAGGCTGAAACAGAACATTACTCAAAAGAGTTTGGCAGACGCATCCAATGTGTCATTGTCGGTGATTAAGAATATAGAGAAAGGTGAGATACGCTCCTTTGATGCCTTTCTCCGACTATTGCGAACACTCGGACAGTTGGATGTATTGTCGCCATTGGTCAAGGATCAACAGCTGAGTCCCAATGAGTATTACGAGCTACTTCAAAAAGCAGAGGCTCATCGGCGCAAGCATGCAACGGGTAAAGCCATTCATGTAGTGAAGGAGGATGTAGGATGGTAGATGCAGCAAGAGTGAAGATGTTTGGCATTCCCGTAGGAACAATCCGGTGGGATGAGCACTATGGAGTGTCACAATTCGAGTATGACAGAAGTTTTATTGGCTTGGATTTAGAGCCCTCGCCTTTGGTGATGCCTGTACGCGAGGGACGTGTATATTCTTTTGCCAGTCTGAACCGTGATACCTACATGGGACTGCCGGGCATGTTGGCAGACTCGCTGCCTGATACTTATGGCAGGGCGCTGTTTGATCGCTGGCTCGCTCTGACAGGACGCACAAGTAGTAATCCTATAGAAACATTATGTTTCTTGGGAAAACGCTGTATGGGTGCGCTGGAATTTGAACCGGCAATGGATGCAAAATACAATCCCGGTCAGAGGTTTGAGATAGAATCGTTAGTCGAGGTGGCTCGCGTAGCTTTGAGTACTAAAACAGAGTTTGGCGTTAATCTCAATGATGACCGTCGTGCGGCTATTGCGGAGATTTTGCGTCTGGGCACATCTGCTGGCGGACAACGTGCAAAAGCCATTATTGCATATAACAAGGAAACAGGTGAAGTCAGGAGCGGACAGGTGGAAGTGCCAGAGGGGTTTGGCTACTACATAATAAAGTTGGATGGCGTATCAGCAAATGTCGGATTTCGTGAGACAGAGAACTACGGGCGGTTAGAGTATTCTTTCTACAGGCTTGCAACTGCCTGTGGCATTGATATGACAGAGTGTTCTTTGATAGAAGAGAACGGACGTGCTCATTTTTTGACCCGGCGTTTTGACCGCGAGAATGGAAAAAAAGTCCACATGCAGACCCTCTGTGGCATTGCACATTTTGACTTTCGTTTTTTAAGAGGCTATTCGTATGAGCAGGCATTCAATGTGATGCGTATGCTCCGCCTTCCGTATTCTGCAGCGCGTGAGATGTTCCGCAGAATGGTGTTCAATGTGTTAGTACGTAATCATGATGACCATACCAAGAACATTTCTTTCCTCATGGGTGAAGATGGACAATGGCGTTTGTCGCCCGCATACGATATGAGATATGCTTACAATCCCAATGGTGGTTGGACGGCACAGCACCAGATGTCGATTTCGGGTAAATTTGATGACATAACAAAAGCTGATCTGCTCAATTTTGCCAAAGCTAACAATATCAAAGATGCCGCTATGGTGATAGAGGAAGTTGTGGAAGCTTCATCAAAATGGCCCATGTTGGCAGCTGAATGTGGCGTGCCTTCTGAAATGGTAAAAAGAATTAGTAATAATATGTTATCCCTTTGAGGTGGGATAACAACCTCATAGCACAAATCGAACAGTCGGCCTCCTTCATCCCGTTGCGCGGCGTGCCATGTCGGGCAAAAGCCGCATGAGCGATGAGCACGAAAAATGCCTTTGTAACGCACTCGGCTTCAGTACGTTGCAAAGGCAGGTCTTTTACCTCCTAATAGTAGGTCTTTTACTTAGTAATAGTAGGTCTTTTACTCGGTAATAG
>DEKQ01000015.1 GCA_002353975.1 Prevotellaceae bacterium UBA2718 | reverse complement strand
ATGAACGTTCATCAAGTATCTATAATAATGCCATCATACAATGCCTCGCGGTTTATTGCTGATGCAATACGGTCGGTGCAGGCACAGACCTGTCAGGAGTGGGAACTGCTGATAGTGGATGATGGTTCGAGCGACCACTCAATAGATATTATCAACCGCTTCGCGTCCGAGGATCAGCGGATAAGGCTGTTTAAGAGCAGCCACCAAGGTGCCGCAGAAGCGCGCAATATCGCCATCCGTCAAGCCCGGGGACGATACATTGCCTTCCTTGACAGCGACGATGTGTGGGAGGAGAACAAGCTGGCAGCACAATTAGCCTTCATGGAAAAACGCCATTGTGCCTTTGTCTTCAGCAGTTACTACACGATGGATGAAGACGGAAGGAAGACAGGCAAGACGATAGCTGCCCCCCCTGTGATGACCTACCATCGGTATCTGAAGGACACCATCATTGGTTGTCTGACGGTGATGATCGACCGCCAGCAGACTGGCAACTTTGAGATGCCCGTCATCAGGAGCAGTCACGACATGGCCTTGTGGCTGCATATCATGAAACAAGGTTTTACGGCCTATGGCATGCCTGAAGTACTGGCCGGCTACAGGTTGGTGGCTTCATCGAACACAGCCAAGAAGAGGAGAGCCGCCTACGATGTCTGGAGAGTCTATCGCGACATTGAACATTTGTCTTTGCCCTATGCAGCACTCTGCTTCTGCGGCTATGTGTTCCACGCTATTAAGAAGAGACTATGATGGCTGTTAAGTTCCTGTTCGACCGTGTGACGGCACTTCTGGGCCTCATCCTCCTGAGTCCGGTGCTCTTGGTGGTGGCCGTCGCCATCCGCATCAAGATGCCTGACGGGCCCGTACTATTCAGGCAGCAGCGCGTAGGCCAGTACGGAAAGTTGTTCACCAACTATAAGTTCCGCTCCATGGTGAACAACCATTCGGGCAGTACGGTATCCGTGGCTGGCGAAAGCAGAATTACTCCCCTGGGAGCCTTCCTTAGAAGATACAAGCTGGACGAACTGCCAGAACTATGGAACGTCTTGACGGCAGACATGAGTTTCGTAGGTCCGCGCCCTGACGTGCCTGGCTATGCCGACCAGTTGAAGGGCGAAGACCGCCAGGTGTTGTTGCTGCGCCCTGGTATCACGGGACCAGCCACGATGAAATACAGGAACGAGGAGGAACTGCTGGCCCAGCAGGAAGACCCTCAGCGCTATAACGACGAGGTGATCTATCCCGACAAGACCCGTCTGAACCTCTACTATCTGAAGCACTATGACTTTTGGACGGATATCAAGATGATAACATGTACCGTATTAGGCAAGCACATGATGTATAACAACGAAATAATATAGCCAAGCAATGTCTAAAAAAATATACCTGTGTCTGGCTCATATGAGCGGACAGGAAATGAAATATATACAAGAGGCCTTCGACACCAACTGGGTGGTACCCTTAGGTCCGAATGTCAACGGTTTTGAAAGCGACCTCAAGGAATTTGTCGGACAGAACAAAGAAGTGGTGGCACTAAGCAGCGGCACTGCTGCCGTACATCTAGCCCTGCTGGCATGCGGCGTAGGAGTTGGCGATGAGGTCATCGCACAGAGCTTCACGTTCTGCGCATCGACCAACCCCATCGTCTATCTCGGAGCGACACCCATACTGATAGACTCAGAGCCTGACACTTGGAACATGGACCCGGCACTCATGGAAGAAGCCATCAAAGACCGTATAGAGAAGACAGGGCGCAAGCCCAGAGCCATTGTCGTCGTATACCTCTATGGCATGCCCCCGAAAATCGACGAGATTATGGCTGTGGCAGCCAAATACGACATTCCTGTCGTCGAAGATGCCGCCGAAGGCTTTGGTTCTAAATACAAAGGGCAGATAAGCAGTACGTTCGGAGACTATGGCGTCTTGTCGTTCAACGGCAACAAGATGATCACCACCTCGGGGGGCGGAGCACTCATCTGCCCTACGGAAGAAGCCAAGCGCACCATCATGTGGTATGCCACACAGGCCCGCGAGGCATATCCCTATTACCAGCACGAGGCTATTGGCTACAACTATCGCATGAGCAATATCTGCGCCGGCATCGGAAGAGGACAAATGACCATCGTACAGGAGCACCTCGACCATCACCGGCACATCGCCCAATTGTATGCTGAAGCCTTTGCACAGGTGGACGGCATTACCTTTCACCACGAAATGGAGGGTATGGAGTCCAACTACTGGCTGTCTACTATCCTGCTTGACGAGCAGCTGAAAGTGAGAAACGAGCACTTAGCCTACGCCGAAGGGATTCATGAGGCAGTAGGAGGAGCGGCCGGCGTGGTACACATGGGCGCGACGATACATACCGACTGCGAACCCAACAGGAACGTGGAAGCCATGCGCATCTGCCTGGACCATGCCGACATAGAAAGCCGCCCGCTATGGAAGCCGATGCACAAGCAGCCGGTGTATCGCCTGGCACCCTGCTACACCAACGGTGTCTCTGAGGCACTGTTCAAGAAAGGTCTCTGCCTGCCCAGCGGTCCGTGCGTGACAGACGACGACTGCCGCCGCATCATTGAGACAATAAAAGGAAGTATTTTATAACTCTGCTGAATGAGAAAACTTATACGTAAAATCTCATACTGGTATTTCTCCAAGAATGCACTACCCTATTGGTGCGTCCTGACTTTCGACTGCCTAGTGGTGATTGCTTCCGGAGTGTTCAGTTATGCGCTCAACCATGGTGCAGAGAATACTATCCCCGTCTTCAACGCACTCATTGAGACACTGTGCATATACCTGGTATTCTTTATGATTGGCTTCAGGATCATGCATACCTATTTTGGAGTCATGCGCTACACGTCGTTCACGGATATCCACCGCGTCGCCATTGCCAATTTCATCGGAGTATGCATCATCGCCTTCATGCGATATTTCATGAACTTCGACCACATATTCCTGGCTATCCGCATGCGAGACTTGGCACTGACCTTTATTCTTGCTACCACCATTATGTGGTCGACGCGTATGCTGGTGAAATATCTCTACGAATACTACAAGACCGACCAAGATGCCCGCCGGGTATTCATCTATGGTGTAAAGAACGGAGGCGTAAGCCTGGCACGTTCCATACTCGACTCACCTTCTTTCCACCTCAAGGGTTTTGTCAGCGATGCAGACGACATGGTGGGTAAATACCTTATGGGGGTCAACGTGATAAAAAACGACAAACACCTCATTGACATCATGCAGCACGAGGATGTCAACACGCTTCTGGTCTCACCACTGAAACAGAAAGCATTCATCAACAATCAGGAAATGCTCGACAAACTGATAGAGGCAGGCATCACCATCTACATCGTCAACCAGGCTGTAGAATGGGACGAAAAGAGCGCCATCCCCACCTCACAGCTGAGAGAATTTGAAATCGAAGACCTGCTGCCGCGTGACGAGATACAGGTGGACATGAAGTCGATGGAGGCACAGATAGCCAACTACAACATCATGGTAACAGGAGCAGCAGGCAGCATCGGCAGCGAGCTGGTGAGACAGATAGCCAAACTGAAGCCAGCGTCGCTGATCCTGATTGACCAAGCAGAGACCCCTATGCACGACATGCGACTGATGATGCAAAAGGAGTGGCCGCAGATAGAGGCTCACACCATCGTCACCAGCATCTGCAACAAGAAGCGCATGGAGGCCATCTTCAAGAAGTACAAGCCCGAATACGTGTTCCACGCTGCTGCCTACAAGCATGTGCCAATGATGGAGGACAACCCCAGCGAGAGCGTACACAACAATGTCTACGGCACCAAGGTCATCGCCGACCTCAGCGTGAAATACTACGTGAAGAAGTTTGTAATGATCTCCACGGACAAGGCGGTGAACCCGACAAACGTCATGGGCTGCTCGAAGCGCATCTGCGAAATCTACGTACAGAGCCTCGACAAGGCCATCAAGGACGGGCTGGTATTGGGCATCACACAGTTTGTCACCACTCGCTTTGGCAATGTGCTGGGCTCGAACGGATCGGTCATACCCCTGTTCAAGGAGCAAATCAAGAACGGCGGTCCGGTGACGGTCACCGACCCCAACATCATCCGCTACTTCATGCTCATCTCTGAAGCCTGTAAACTGGTGCTCGAGGCTGGCACGAA
>DEKQ01000069.1 GCA_002353975.1 Prevotellaceae bacterium UBA2718 | reverse complement strand
TCACTCTTCACTTTTCACTCTTACCTCATATACCATTGGCGTCCGTTTCTGGGTGTCGGGCAGGAATGTTACGGATATCTTTTCGTCGGCAGACTTTGGCAGGGGAACTTCAACAACCTTGAGCTCTTTTGATGCTGAGGCCGCCACGCTGCCCACCTGCTTGCCGTCAACCATGATGCGCATATCGGCATTTGACGATGGCTGACAGACTATCCTCAGCTTTGCCGAAGGCGAGTTCTTCATGGTGTAGCCAAAGCTTCCACCCTTGTCTGCCACACGCCAATGACCGTTGTCATCTACGCCTGTGCGGCTCTTGTCCATCTGCACAAAGTGGTCGCTCTCTGGTTGCTGCTCTCCGCAGATTACAAGGTCTGCCGTGTGCTTGTCAAGCTCCAGCTGCTCCTGCTCGCGCAGCTTCTGCTCTGCCAGCATTTTCTCCCGCTCCGCAGAGGTATATACCGGCCAATACACCATGTACCGGCAGTCATATAGCTGATAGAACGGCACCAGCGTCTGCTCCTCGCTGGCCTTCAGGCGGAAAGTCAGGGGCTTACCGTCAACGGGAGTGATGTGGCTTAGTATTGTCTGCGGGTTGTCTTCTATTATCACGGGCATTGATGTGAGAGGCAGTTTCGGCCCGGCTGCTATGTGGCCGCCACGGCTGTCGTCGGCAAACAGTCCGTCTTGCCTGTCACGTCCGGTCTCTGCGGCAAGTACCACCGGACCGTATGAGAAGGAGTAGTAAGGCGCTCCGTCTGCCATCTGCTCGGCCCTCAGGTGCATGGGGAGTGTTATGTGCAGCGAGTCGCCCTGCTGCCACTTGCGGTTGATGGTGAGGTGTCCGCCCTCTGACTGATACGTAATGGGCTTGCCGTTAAGCGTGGCGCTAATCTCCGAAGGCTCTGCCCATGCGGGTATCCTGATGCTGAGGCTGAACTTCTGCTTCTTGCCCTCGCGTATAATAAAAGAGGTGCCCTGCTCTTCGGGAAAGCGTGTCAGCTGTTCTATTGTGGAGCCATTCCATTTCACCGTTGACGGAATGAAGAGATTGACGTACAAAGACTCTCCCTTGGCTGATGAGGTATAGATGTATTCGCCGTATCGCGCGTGGTTCTCCATGCCCGAGCCTACGCAGCACCACATTGAGGTCTGGGGCTGGGAATAGACGCGATAGTGCCCGCTGCGCATTGGGGTGAAGTAAACGAACCCGCCCTGTACGGGGTTGATGCTTGAGAGGATGTGGTTCTGCAAGCCACGTTCCACGAAGTCCATATACTTTGTGTCTCCCGTTGACAGCCACAGCATCTTCGACAGTCTCAGCATGTTATACGTGTTACATGTCTCAGGGCCTTGCTCTGACTCTCTCATCGGCGTGAAGTCCGTGGCTGGATGGAAGTGCTCGCGCACGCTGTTGCCGCCTATGCTCACGCTCCTGCGAGTCGTGACGTCCTGCCAGAACCACGCCGCGGCCCTGTCCCAGTCGCTGTCTCCCGTAACGTCGGCTATGCGCTTAAAGCCCACAACCTTTGGTATCTGTGTGTTGGCATGTATTCCGTCCAGCTTGCTTTCGCCGCGCAGCATCGGGTCGAGTAGGGCGTGATGGCTGAAGCGGCGTGCCATCGTGAGGTATCGCTTGTCGCCTGTTATGGCATAGACGTCGGCAAAGGTCTCGTTCAGCCCTCCGTGCTCGCTCACAAGCATCTGCTGTATCTGCTCATCGGTAAGCCCCGACGTGATGTCCAGCATCCAGTCCGTCAGCTTTGTCAGGATGCCCTTGGCCTCCTCCTGATGTCCGATGAGATAAGCGTCACGCAGCCCGGCATATATCTTGTGGATGTTGTAGAGCGGCACCCAGCCGCCGTTCAGGCTGAAACTCTGTGCCTTTATGTCTCCGCGTTTTATCTGCAGCCACAACTCTTCACCCTTAGGGTCGCCGCAGAGGTATCCGTCACCCTTTGCCGCCTGAGCCCTTCCCAGCTCGCTCACCATATAGCGCAGCCGTGACAGTATCTCCTCGTTGCCCGTGGCGGCATACATATAGCTGAGAGCCGACAGGTAGTGGCCGCCGATATGACCGTCAAGTCCGGTGTTCTCCCAGTTGGAATAGTTCTCTGCTTTCGCCTTCAGACCGGCTCCCTTCAGGTATGGAGCCAGCAGCCTGTCAGGATCCAAAGCCAGCAGATAGCGAATATCCATCTGCTGTGCGTGGTAATATGGCGAGCCCGACGTCAGCCGCACATCCTCTACGGGAATGCTGACGAGGTCTTGATGACGCTCTGACATCGCCGATTGTGACAACGTGAGTAACAGAATGGTCAGTATGTGTGCATATAGCTTCATAGGTTTGAGTTGTTTTGCTTTGTTGGGGGTAGTAATTTATATGCGTTGTTGGGGTTAGTAATTCATATCTCGCTCCGCAATATGCGAAAGCAGAACTTGATAACAGCATATCAAGCACAAAGGTAAGGCTTTTTCCCCACATAGCCAAACAAAAACCAAGTTTAATTCATCGAAGTAACTTTTCTCATGCTCCTGAGTAACTTCCCTCGTGCCCCTGGGTAACTTTCCTCGTGCTCCTGGGTAACTTCCGTTGCGCGTGTAAGCAACTTAACTTATAGCGAAGTAAAACGCGTGTGGAGATGAACAGCAATCGCTTTCATACCACGTTGGGAGTGACTAACCATGTTGTTCAAATATAAATACAGTTCTCCCGTCAACATTGGAAATAATTAGATCACCTTGATTCAGTAAATCCATACCAATAATAATGTCGTATTCATCCATGTCTAAGCAAGAGACCTGCACCAAAGGAAAATATACCTCCGAATTCAAACCCAGATTTACGATATACGAGTCAACAACGTCGTGGTGATTATTTGCGGCAATAATTTCCTGACTTCCTGATACAGGCAGATTCATGTATGATACAATTCTGTTCGATATTGCAGAAATCATTGCTCCCGTATCAATGAGTGCATGGCATATTACGGAACTACTGCTATGTATGGGGTTTACGTTGTCGGGGATTCCTACGACACAATCTACAAGTATTCTTGACTGAATACTTGGAAATACAGTAACTATCCTACTCATGCCTTCCTTAATCCGAGATTAGACACACTCTGTACGTTGTCGCTTTTATCTGAGCATTTCTGTATCATGAATGTGCCTAACCCAAGTTTTTGTGAACCATACGAATATGCCTCAGCAATGGTAGCAAAAGCCCTCACCTCCAAAGAGTCTGAAATGACAAGATAGAGGTTCCTATAATCGTTTAGCAGAGCAGACTTGTTACGTCTGTAGAAATCGTATTGTTTTTGTAGCTTGCACATAGAGCCATCCTCCTTCTTATGCTTTTCCTGCCTGCAAAGTTACGATTTAGTCTTGGATAATGCAAGAAAATGAATAATTATTTACGATTCACGCCCGTCAGATGGCCATTTAGTAAAGAAAACGCCCGACTTTTTGGAGAGCAACAATCTTCGTCTCTGACAAACAAAACGCCTGAAAAGGGGCTATTCCTTACATAATAGACCCCATTTTGCACCCTTTTTGTCACTTTTTGGGGGCTATAGATGACTTCTGTTACAGATCCTGCGGGGAGCGTTGGGAACTTAACTTGTTGGTTTATTGCC
>DEKQ01000153.1 GCA_002353975.1 Prevotellaceae bacterium UBA2718 | reverse complement strand
GGGTCCCGGTGAACGTCTCTCAGTGTTGGAGCAGGACCACTTCAAATATGATACCTATACGGTAATGAATACTGTCCTGATGGGACACCAGCCGCTGTGGGAAAACATGCAGGAGCGCGACGCTCTGTATTCCAAGGCAGAGATGAGCGAGGAAGACGGCATTCGCGCCGCAGAACTGGAGGAGAAGTTTGCCGAGATGAACGGATGGAACGCAGAGAGTGATGCTGCGCAGCTGCTCTCCGGACTTGGTATCAAGGAGGCGAAACATTATCTTATGATGTCAGAGCTGTCAAACAATGAGAAGGTACGCGTGATGATGGCTAAAGCCCTGTTTGGTGCACCTGACAACCTGCTGCTCGATGAGCCCACCAACGACCTGGACCTTGATACCGTACAGTGGCTGGAGGAGTATCTTTCTAACGTAGAACAGACCGTTCTTGTCGTTTCCCACGACCGTCACTTCCTTGATGCCGTATCGACACAGACAGTGGATATTGACTTCGGCAAGGTAACGATGTTTGCCGGTAACTACTCTTTCTGGTATGAGTCAAGCCAATTGGCCCTGCGTCAGGCACAGAACCAGAAGGCAAAGGCCGAGGAGAAGCGCAAGGAACTGGAGGAGTTCATTCGCCGTTTCTCTGCCAACGTGGCGAAATCAAAGCAAACGACTTCACGAAAAAAGATGCTGGAGAAACTTAATGTGGAGGAGATACAGCCCTCTACGCGCAAATATCCGGGCATTATCTTCCAGATGGAGCGCGAACCGGGCAACCAGATTCTTGAGGTTCAAGACCTTAAAGCCGTTGATACCGACGGCTCTGTGCTGTTTGACAACGTATCATTCAACATTGAGAAAGGCCAAAAGACAGTATTCCTCTCCCACAATCCCAAGGCCATGACTGCCCTCTTTGAGATTATCAACGGCAACCGCGAGGCTGACGGCGGCACCTACAAGTGGGGTGTGACAATCACAACGGCATATCTGCCACTGGACAATACGGAGTTCTTCAAGTCTGACCTTAACCTCGTTGACTGGCTCTCGCAATACGGTCCGGGTAACGAAGTGACAATGAAGGGATTCCTGGGACGAATGCTCTTTAAGCAAGAGGAAGTGGAAAAGAAAGTCAACGTCCTGTCTGGTGGTGAGAAGATGCGCTGTATGATAGCGCGTATGCAGCTGAAGAACGCGAACTGTCTCATCCTTGACACGCCTACCAACCACCTCGACCTGGAGTCTATTCAGGCCTTCAACAACAATCTTATCTCTTTCAAGGGTAACATTCTCTTCGCCAGTCACGACCATGAGTTCATCAATACCGTAGCCGATCGCATCATTGAACTGACCCCGAAGGGCACTATTGACAAGCTTATGACATATGATGACTACATCTATGATGAGCAGATAAAGGAACAGAAAGCACGTATGTACGAGTAATCCTCCGCCTTTGGCACACTTGTTGTACCTTTGATGGATAAAATTCGTAAATTAAAAGACATGAAACCAGAAGACATAAAAGACACAGAAAACAATGAGCAGACCAATGCTGCTCAGGAAGATAACACTGACAACGAGTCACAAGAGACAACAGGCGATACAACCCAGGCAGCATCTGAGGAAGCATCTACAGACGAGAACAAAGCCTCTGAGAGCAGCGAGACATCTGACGAGAACAATGACAAGGATCCGCTTGACATTGCCCTGACAGAGATTTCAGAACTGAAGACCAAGATGCTCTATATGCAGGCTGAGTTTGACAACTACCGCAAGCGTGCCATGAAGGAAAAGGCAGACCTCATCCTGAGTGGCGGAGAGAAAACCATTACCGCCGTTTTGCCCGTGATAGATGACTTTGAGCGCGCCCTTGCCGACAAGAGTGACAACCCAGAAGCTATCAGGGAGGGTATGCAGCTCATCTATCAGAAGTTCATCAAGACACTGGAAGGACTCGGAGTTAAGAAAATAGAGACCGAGGGAGCCGACTTCAACGTGGACTATCACGAGGCTGTAGCTCAGGTTCCCGGCATGGGTGAAGATAAATCAGGCAAAGTGATTGACTGTATTCAGACAGGCTACACGCTCAACGATAAGGTTATCCGCTTCGCTAAAGTAGCTGTCGGAGTGTAAAGAATTAAGGAGATATTATGGCAAAGAGAGACTATTATGAGGTACTTGGCGTAGATAAGAAAGCCAGTGCAGCAGACATAAAGAAGGCATACCGCAAGATAGCGATAAAGTATCACCCTGACCGTCAGGGTGACAAGAGTGAGGCCGAGAAGAAGGAAGCCGAGGAGAAATTCAAGGAGGCTGCCGAGGCATACTCAGTCCTTTCTGATGAGACAAAGCGTCAGCAGTATGACCAATTCGGCTTCAACGGTCCCAACATGGGTGGCGGCTTTGACGGATTCGGCGGTTTCGGCGGTGCAGGAGGCTTCTCTATGGATGACATCTTCTCCATGTTTGGAGACATCTTTGGAGGACATTCCGGCGGTTTCGGTGGCCGCGGCGGCGGAAGAACCATTCATCGCGGCACGGATTTGCGCCTGAAAGTACACCTGAATCTGAAGGAAGTCGCTACGGGTGTGACGAAGAAGTTTAAGGTAAGGAAAGATGTAGTTTGCTCTGCCTGCCATGGTTCAGGCGGTGCAGCAGGCGCTAAACCTGAGACCTGTCCTACTTGTCACGGCTCTGGTAGCGTGATACACCAGCAGCAGAGCATCTTTGGCATGATGCAAACGCAGAGTGTCTGCCCCACATGTCAGGGCGAAGGACAGATTATAAAGAACAAATGTCCGCGCTGTCAGGGCTCTGGCGTAGAGCATGGCGAAGAGGTGGTAGAGATAAACATCCCCGCAGGCGTTCAGGACGGCATGGTGGTAAATGCTCCGGGCAAAGGTAATGCCGGGCATCATGGAGGTCCCGCAGGTGACATCAAGGTGTTCATAGAGGAAGAGCAGAACAGCACATTCATCCGCGATGGCAAAGACCTCATCTACAACCTTGTGCTTGACATCCCGACGGCAACGCTCGGAGGCGAGGTGAACATACCTACCGTAGAGGGCGGGAAGCTGAGACTGAAGATAGAACCGGGCACACAGCCAGGCAAGACGCTGCGCCTGCGCGGCAAGGGACTCCCGGCAGTACAGGGATATGGATATGGCAATGGCGATATTCTCGTAAATATCAACATTTACATACCAAAGACTCTGTCGCGAGATGAGAAGAACATAATGGAGAAGCTCAGGGACTCTGACAACTTCAAATGTGACAAGGACACCAAACAGAACTTCTTCGACCGTTTCAGCAGCTACTTCTCAAGGTAAGCCTTTTGAAGTCTATCAACCCGCAGGTTGTATATCACCAAGCAAACAAAAACACTCATTCCGTGACCTACAACGAAACATTAGAATATCTGTACAACGCAGCTCCTGCCTTTGAGAAGGTGGGAGCTGGCGCGTATAAGGAGGGGCTTGGCAACACTCACTTCCTTGACGAGCACTTTGGACATCCGCACCGCAACTACCACACCATCCACGTTGCGGGCACAAACGGTAAGGGAAGCACTTCCCACACCATTGCTGCCCTGTTGCAGGCAGCCGGCTACAAGGTGGGGCTCTACACCTCGCCGCATCTCGTGGATTTCAATGAGCGAATACGCGTCAACGGCATTCCCATTCCACACGACCGCGTAGTACGATTTGTAGAACAGGGCATCGCTGACCGTCTGCTCCCTTCCCCATCAGGAGAACAGACCGCAGAGACACGAAGCTATTCATTCTTTGAGCTCACCACGGCTCTCGCTTTCAAGTATTTTGAGGAAGAAGGTGTAGATTTCGCAGTCGTTGAGGTCGGACTGGGAGGCCGTTTGGACTGCACCAACATCATCAGTCCAATACTTAGTGTCATAACAAACATCTCCTATGACCACACGGGATTTCTCGGCAATACACTGGCGCTGATAGCTGGCGAGAAGGCTGGCATAATAAAACAAGGAGTTCCTGTCGTTATCGGTGAGGCACCGTTGATGGACCCTCATGCTGCCAACTATCGCCCAGACGATGATATTCGTGCCGTTTTCCTGTCCAAAGCACAGTCTGTAGGAGCGCCGATACGCTTTGCGGAAGACCACAATCTGGTTACTCCTCTGCTCGTGCAGCAGTATGCGCTGAAGGGATACTATCAGCCAAAGAACCTCAACACTTTCCTGAATGTCCTCTTCCCATTAGCCAGGGCAATGAAAGAACTCGGCCTGCCACTGACGAAAAACGGCATAACCGCAGCCGAAGCAGTACGCCGTGCACTCACCGGCGTTGTCACCATGACAGGCCTGTTGGGACGTTGGCAAACACTAAGCCTTTCACCTCACATTGTTTGTGACACCGGTCACAACCTTGCTGCATGGAAATACCTTGCTCCACAGATCGTTGCCGAGGCAGGTTCACACCCTATATGTATCGTATTCGGAATGGTGGATGACAAAGACGTGGACGGTGTGCTACGGCTATTGCCCCGCCATGCCACATATTTCTTCACCCAGGCAGACACGCATCGAGCCATCCCCGTAGATAAGCTGATGGCATTAGCTGCGTCACACGGACTGAAAGGCACCCCCTACTCCACCGTCAAAGAAGCTTTCTTGGCAGCAAAAGAACATTCGACACCTGACTCTTTTATCTTCATCGGAGGCTCATCCTACGTCGTAGCAGACTTTCTGTCAACATTGTAATTCCGTAGTAAGCAACATTACTTACTACAATATCTCTTTTGCTATCCAGGCACAGGCCTCTGCATCAGCAAGGGCGTGATGGTGGTTGTCCAGGCAATAGCCACACTCGGCGGCGACGGTATGGAGCTGATGGTTGGGAAGGTGACGGAACTTCCTGCGGGCAACACATAGCGTGTCGTAGAACTCATAGTCAGGATAGTC
>DEKQ01000168.1:11697-13285 GCA_002353975.1 Prevotellaceae bacterium UBA2718 | reverse complement strand
ATGAACTACCTGCACGGCACGGGGCACGGCGTAGGATGGTGTCTCAGTGTGCACGAAGGGCCGCAGAGCGTGCGCTTAGGATGGCGCGAGGCACCAATGCGCGAGGGCATGACCATCACCGATGAGCCCGGCGTATATCTGCAGGGACGTTTCGGCGTGAGGATAGAGAACACGATGCTGGTGGTGAAAGACCGCGAGACGGAGTTCGGAACCTTCCTCCGTCTGGAGCCGCTGACGCTCTGTCCCATAGACCTCACACCGGTGGAATGGGACATAATGACACCCGATGAGCGGGAATGGCTGAACAGTTACCACGCCCGCGTGAGGGCAGAGCTGCTGCCCCTGCTTGCCGACGAGGCCGACCGCAGGTGGCTCATGGAGGCAACGGAGGCCGTCTGACAAAGCGCGCCACACACCCTGACATCGCGCGCCACACAGTGGCACGCAACACAACACCTCCATCCGGGCTTTCATTAGCCTCCCTTCATCCAGGCTTTCCTTAGCCTTCCTCTGCCCTTGTGCCTCCCTTCCTTTAGGCCGCGCATAGCCTTTCTTGCCGCCTCGGTAATGTGAAGGTGTCGTGTGGCTTGCCTCTCTGAGGCAAGCATATTCGTTAATTCATAAACAAAAAATAATGTCACACCCAAAAGGACTGTATCTACTCTTTGTTACTGAGATGGCTGAGCGCTTCTCTTACTATGGAATGCGCGCGCTGTTCGTGTTGTATCTCATCGCTGCCTTCTACAACAATGCCGAGGCAAGCCAGATTTTCGGCTCATATACGGGCCTGGTATATCTCACGCCGCTGCTCGGCGGCTATATCTCCGACCGCTATTGGGGCAACCGTCGCTCCATCATCTTCGGTGCCATAGTGATGGCTGCGGGACAGTTTCTGATGTTCGCCTCCGCCTGCCTGGTGCAGCAAAGCATCTTCAGCGAGGGTGGGGGGATAGACCGCAGCGTGGATAACAGCCTCTCGCTGTTCCTGATGTTTGCAGGTCTCGCTGCGCTCATAGTGGGCAACGGCTTCTTTAAGCCTAACATCTCCACGATGGTGGGCGACCTCTACAGCCCTCAGGACAGCCGTAAGGACTCTGCCTTCACCATCTTCTATATGGGCATCAATACCGGTGCCCTCATAGCGCCGCCTGCCTGCGCCTTCTTCGGCAATGGTAACTGGGCCGACCCGGGGGCGTTCAAATGGGGTTTCTTCTGTGCAGGAATGGCGATGCTCACATCGCTCCTTGTCTTTGTGCTGCTGAAGGATAAGTACCTCTGCACCCCCGACGGCCTCGGCATTGGCCTGAAGCCGTCGCAGTCGGAGCTGATAGCGAAGAAAGAAAAGCTGGAGAATGCCGCCCATGACAGCCTGCGCACGGAGGGCGANNGCGGGCGCGGCTTCACATGAAACAGCAGCAAAGAGACGGTGGCGCGGCCCCGTGCTCATCGCTTTGGGCGTGGCACTGTTCATACTTTTCTCGCTCAGCGCCAATAATTTCAACGACTATATCTCTGCCGCCATCTATGCCATATCCATCGCGCTGCCTGTCTTCATCATCACCGACGGCACGCTGACGCGCACGGACCG
>DEKQ01000168.1:11468-11593 GCA_002353975.1 Prevotellaceae bacterium UBA2718 | reverse complement strand
CGCCATATCGGCTCGTGGGAGATGCCCACACCGTGGTTCCAATCCATCAACCCCATCGTTGTGGTGCTGATGGCTCCGGTCATGGCTATGCTGTGGGAGGCGTTGGCAAAGCGTCACCTTGAGCC
>DEKQ01000168.1:7295-11439 GCA_002353975.1 Prevotellaceae bacterium UBA2718 | reverse complement strand
CTCTCAGTGGGATACTTCGTCATAGCCTACGGCACGCACGGCCTCACCGACGGCCAGAAGGCATCGATGTGGTGGCTCTTCGCGCTCTATTTCATCCATACCATCGGCGAATTGTCGCTCTCTCCCATAGGATTGAGCATGGTGAGCCGCCTGTCGCCCACTCATCTCGCGTCGCTGCTCATGGGCGTATGGTTTATGAGCAACGCTACGAGCAATGTGCTGGCGGGCAAGCTGGCAACGCTCTTGCCCTCGGGAGGGCAGACAGCGGCAGACGCACCCACGTTCCTCGGCATACACATAGTGACGCTCACCGACTTCTTCCTCATCTTTGCCGTGATGTCAGGCGTAGCATCGGTGATGCTCTTCTGCCTCTGTCCGGTGCTCAAGAAGATGATGCAGGGTGTGAGGTGATGCTCCTGTGCGGGCTTGCCTGACGGTAGTCTCTTTATAACCAAAAACGTCTGCGGAAGGCATTGCCCTTTCCGCAGACGTTTTTTATTGTCAAGTATCTTTCGCTCGCGAGTTCGCTAACATCTATAACTTCTTCCCCTTTACCATGCATCGTTCCATGCATCGGCTTCTTTCTTGTCGCCGTCACCGTACTGGAGTTTGTCCCCATTGCCGAGGTCGTTGGTCTCTACGCTGGTCAGCGAGACACAGATGACCTGAGTCTGCTGAATCTCCACCACCTTCACGGTGGGCTGAATATACAGTTTCTTGTTCATGATTCTTTTCTTTGGCTATTTTATTTCACTACCTTCTTTCCGTTCACGATATACACACCCTTCTGCGTGGGCTCACCCTGTATGCGGCGACCGTCAAGAGTGTATATTCCCTCCTCTTTATTAATTGTGAATTTTGAATTATTAATTGAGTTGATTCCCGTTGTCTCGCCATAGTCGAAGTTCAGTATGAATGCGCTGGCCTTAGCCTGTGCAGCCTCGCCCTTCAGTTGGAAGTAAGCACGGAAGCCCTTCATCTGCAGGCTCTCGGCACTTGGGTTGTAGAGCTTGTTCCCAGCTCCAAGGAAGAGGATGCTCTTCGCTTCACCTGTTACGGTTGTTGCGCCCAGCGTGGGGATGAAATCCACGGCGTTGGTCTCGTCGTTGGTCACGGCTATGCCGCTTACGGTCACGCCGTCGAATGTTGGGTTCACCACGTTCTCACTTACCTTTACGAGGTAAGGCTTGCCTGCCTCGATGCTCGTTGCGTCCTCGAAATTGAGTGTCAGTACGCCGCCGGTAAATGATGAACTGGTCAGTTTCTTCGCCGTCATGCCCAGCTCTGTCATTTTCTCGCTACTGATGGAGAATGGCACAGCAAAGGTGTTATAACTGCCTGTTTGCAATGTGCGGCCCAGCCAAATGTCGGCGGTATTGCCGCTGATGCTGCTGTAGGCGTTAGTGTTGTCCTCGCTGTCCAGCAGGTCGGTGTAGTACTCTGCCGACAGCTCTATGTCGTATGCAGGCGCTGCAGCGAGCGTCCACACGGTCTTATCGCCGTTAGGCGTCAGACTCGTCTGTGCCCATGCGCCCTGCGCAATCTTTACGCTTTTGACATGGCGCGTGCCGCTGTAGGTGGCGGTGACGTCCTGTCCTTCGCAAGGAGTAGCAGGGGCGATAGTCCACTTCTCCTTCTCCTCGTCATCGCTATCCCATGTGGCATTGTAGGAAGTGCATTCCTCCACCGTCCATCCTTTGGGGATGCCATCTCCACCGACAGTCCAGGCAGTCATGCCAGGTGCTTTGATGAATGTTCCAGTAGCTGAAACACCAAAAAGCCAACTACTGGTTGACATTTCTGCGGATATATCAGTAGCAAGACATGTCACTGATGTCAGAGACGTGCAATCTGAGAACATTCCGTTGTAGCATCCCTCTGCCAGTGTCGTAGCAGGCAGCTTGGGGGCAGCAGTCAGAGACGTGCAATCCCAGAACATGCTCGCGTAGCATGACTCTGCCAGTGTCGTAGCAGGCAGCTTGGGGGCAGCAGTCAGAGACGTGCATCCCCAGAACATGTTCGCGTAGCATAACTCTGCCAGTGTCGTAGCAGGTAGCTTGGGGGCAGCAGTCAGAGACGTGCATCCCAAGAACATGTTCAAGTAGCAACCCATCGCCAATGTCGTAGCAGGCAGTTCAGGTGCAGCGGTCAGAGACGTGCATCCTCCGAACATCTCCGCGTAGCATCCCTCTGCCAGTGTCGTAGCAGGCAGTTCGGGTACAGCAGTCAGAGATGTGCATCCTGAGAACATCTCCGCGTAGCAATACTCTGCCAGTGTCGTAGCAGGCAGTTCGGGTGCAACGGTCAGAGACGTGCAATTTGAGAACATGCGATTATAGCAATACTCAGTCAGTGTAGTAGCAGGCAGTTCAGGTGCAGATGTCAGAGATGTACATGCTGAGAACATTCCGAGGTAGCATGACTCTGCCAGTGTCGTAGCAGGCAGTTCTGGTGCAACAGTCAGAGACGTGCACCTCCGGAACATTACGCTGTAGCATCTACTTGCCAGTGTAGTAGCAGGCAGTTCTGGTGCAGCAGTCAGATATTCGCATCCTGAGAACATTGAAGAGTAGCAAAACTCTGCCAGTGTCGTAGCAGGCAGAACAAGTTCTTTGGTGTCATGACTATACAGTTTCTTGTTGTCTGAAAACAATTCCGAGAAAGTACGACCTCCCGTCAGCTCTGTTGCGGTGGCAAACCCTGTCTCATCCACCAGACTCATGATGTTGCCGTAGATATAGCACTCGGCATCACCACCAGTAATCTTGCAGCCATCATAACTGGTAATGCTTGTACCATCACCATAGAACTGCACCTTGTCGCCCACCGCCACAGTGATAGCATCGGACGTTACAGCCTGCTTTTCGCCGCCGTTCAGAGTGTACTGCATTCCGCTTATCGGACTCTCCACGACAATTGTGCCGGCTGTCTTGGCTTCGAGCGTCAGCGGAGTTTCCAGATCCGTCTGAGCCCATGCGCCCGTCACTGCCATGAGAAGCATAGCAAATAAACTAAGTAATTTTTTTTTCATAATTGTGTTGTTTTTAAGTTGAATTGTGTATTCTGATTTTATTTGGGTCGCTATTATTATGCGGGCAAACTCTCTCTATGCCTGACGGCATGATATTCGTCTTATCCTCGGTCTTAAATATACACAAAAAGAAAACGTGAGCATTTTACTTCGCTTACGTTTCAGAGGTATTGGGGATAACCTAACATTCTTAAACGAGTAAATGCCCACGCCGAACGGCGTGAACTATCTACTTCAGTTCTTGAATGTTTCTTCCAATTCCCCAATTATCTGAAACAAGAAACAAAAGTTGACGTTCTTTGCTGCGCAAAGCGACCTAAGGCCGAGCGCAGTCTTATGTATTATTTTTTATTTGTCTATTGGCGTATTATCTAATTTTAATGGTTATTTTGCGCTTGCAAAGGTAATAAAAAAATCTTTAACTCCAAATCTTTTTACATGGAAACATGCAGATATCGTATGACTATCTGTTGTTTAGCAGCTTCGCATACTTCTGCGTGCAAAGGTACAAATAATAGTTTGAACTAAAAACATTTCGGGCGGAAACTTGTTTTTTTTACGCTTGTGTAGAATGCCGCATTGCGCGCATCGCGGGCTGGAAGCCCACGTACCGAGGTGTGGATGTGCGCCAGCCATTATTCTTATTTTTGCCAATTTCTTTCAATCACTTCAAAAATCCTTCACATTTCTTTCTCTACCCGAAATTCACTTTTGTCACTTTTTTAACAAAAAATTGAGCAAATGTGATTTTTAGAACTTACTACCAAAAAATGAAATCTGGAGCGAGGGGAAGTGAAAAGTGAAGAGTGAAAAGTGAAAAATTGGCCCTTCGGAGGGTGAAAGTAGGTCTTTTGGGGGGTAATAGTAGGTCTTTTACCTTGCAATAGTAGGTCTATTGCAGAGTGAAAGCAGGTCTATCACGGGGTAAAAGCAGGTCTTTTACCCCCTTTTTTGTGGTAGTTTTGGCGGTTTTTGTGGCTGATTTTCGGCATAAAAATAGCCAACATTCTGATTGGCAGAGTGTTGGCTATTCGTGCGTTTTTATGCGTTATTTGCGGTCACGGGCGACTGCGTTCCGAAATACGCGCTAATTTTGAAGGTTCGAAAATCACT
>DEKQ01000168.1:0-7280 GCA_002353975.1 Prevotellaceae bacterium UBA2718 | reverse complement strand
TTTTTAACATAAAAATGAGCAAAGTGTAATTTGCCAAACTTTCGTAAGTGGGTCCCGAAAAGCCGTTTTTTTACATGCGATAGTTAAATTATCCTAAATGGATTATCCAAAAAGGATAATTTGAAATGTTGACTCCGCAGTCACTCTGCCGGCATGATGACGCGTCGCTTGATTTCCTCCACTTTGCGGTAGATGGTGGCGGGGTCTATGCCGTTGGCGAACTTTCCGTTCTGATAGAGTATGCGTCCGTCTATCATCGTCATGCAGATGTTCTGCTTTGAGCCGCTATAGACAATGTTTTTGGCTATGTTGTTCAGCGGCTGCATGTTGGGTTGCCACAGGTCGAGCATGATGATGTCGGCCTTCTGACCCGGGGATAGGGTCTCGCATTCGCTGAGGTGCATGGCGCGTGCGCCGTTGACGGTGGCCATCGTGAGCACCTCGCGGGCGTCGAGTGCCGAGGCATCGTGCTCGCGGAGCTTTGCCAGACCGGTGACAAGGAACATCTCGCGGAAGAAGTCCAGGCAGTTGTTCGAGGCCGGTCCGTCGGTGCCGATGGCTACGGGGATGCCGCGCCTGAGGTATTCGGTGATGGGCGCGATGCCGCTGGACAGCTTGGTATTGCTGCCGGGATTGGTGACAACATACAGCCCGCGGCGCTGCATCACCTCATAGTCGGCCTCTGACATGTGTACGCCGTGGTAGATGCCGCCGCCGTAGTCAAAGAAGCCGAGGCTGTCGAGGAAGGCAACGGGGGTCTTGCCATAGCGCTGTAGGCAGCCCTCCACCTCCTCCTTCGTCTCGCAGGCGTGAACGTAGAGCGGTGCGTGGTTCTTCTGCACCACGGAGCCGATGGCCTTCAGGTTGTCCATGTTGGTGGTATATTCGGCGTGGAAGCCCAGCTGGTAAGACTGCAGGGAGCCCGGCTGGTTGTACTTGTTGTACATATAGTCAATCCATCTCACGTCTTTTGAGAAGTCGTTCACGCCGCCTGTCTGCACGCAGCGGAACCCCATATCGTCCATAGCGCGTGCCACATCCTCCTGCTCCATGTACATATCAAAGCAGGCGGTGATGCCGCTGGTGAGGTATTCCAGCACTGAGAGCTGTGAAGCCCAGTAGATATCCTCGCCTGTCAGGCGCGCCTCCACGGGGAAGATGTCTTCGTTGAGCCATGCGTGCAGCGGCTTGTCGTCGGCCAGGGAGCGCAGCATGCTCATGCCGCTGTGGGCGTGGGCATTCTTGAAACCCGGCATGAGGAGGTTGCCGTGGCAGTCAATGTCGATGACGGAGTCTGCACCGGCAGTGGCAGGAAACTCAACAGCCGCCAGCGTAGCAGCCGGAGTGGGGGTGGCGGAGGGACCTACGTAGGTGATGCGGGAGTCGGTGACGTGAAGCTCGCCGAGGTAAATCTCCTCGCCGGCATTCATCGTGAGAATGCGTGCGTTATGGAAGCGAATAGTCATTGGAATGTGAAATTTTAGCGCAAAAGTACGAAAAATCTTTCAAAGGGCAATGGTATTTCAAAAAAAAGTAGTATTTTTGCACCTTGGAATGATATACGAAAACAATCAATACTAACTGAAAATGAAGAAAACTTTACTCTCTCTTGCCTGCATGTTGGCATCTCTGCCCCTGCTGGCAGGCAACAATCTTGCCCCTATGGGTTGGGCAACGTGCTCCGATGAAGCCGGAACGGCATTCACCATGAGCGGTGGTAACTTCTCCGACGCGTCAAAGATTACGCTGAAGGCACTCGGCAACGGACAGAATGACGACAGCCAGATCAAGTCGGCTATCTCGAAGTATGACATCATTATCCTTGACGGATCAAACGGTGACTTCACCATTGAGCGGGTGATGCAGCTCGCTTCGGTGAAGAACAAGACCATCATCGGCATCAACAATGCCCGCCTATGCACAAAGTTCTACCTCACAGAGGAGGACCATGCCTACCTGAAGAAGCAGAATCTGGAGGGCCTGAGCAGCACGGCGCAGATTACCGGAACGCTGCCCGACGGCACTACGCTGACCTGCGACGAGCGTGCTTTCTACACCAAGAAGGCGATGATGGAGCTGCAGTATCAGAAGACCGGCACCTATTCGCTGCCCAACAGGGCCGGCATCTTTGAGCTGGATGCCTCGGTGAGCAACTTTATCATACGCAACCTGTCGCTCATCGGACCTGGTGCCGTTGACATAGACGGCGTGGATCTCATCACCAACATGGGTCAGCACGTGTGGGTGGACCACTGCACATTCGTGGATTCGCAGGACGGAGCCTTGGACAGCAAGGTGTGCGACTGGTCCACATATACATACAACCACTTCTATTACACCTCCCGCAGCTACTCACATGCCTACACTTGCGGCTGCGGATGGGCTGACGGAAAGATGATACTCCACCTCACCTTCGCTTACAACGAATGGGGTGAGGGGTGCGTAAGACGCCTTCCACAGTGCGGAGACTGCTACGTGCACCTGCTGAACAACTATCACAACTGCCCCGGAAACAGTGCCGGCATGACCATCAACGAGAACTGTAAGGCGCTCGTGGAGGGCAACTTTGCGGCTAATGGAGTGAAGAATGCGCTGACGGGCAGCGGCTCCGGCAGAAGCATCACAGCGCGTGGCAACAACTTCGCACATGCCAACATAGGCTCGGAGGTGACGGTGCCTTACCAGTATAACGTCATGGCAAACACGGATGTAGTGGCTAACCTGACCGGCGCAGAGGGCGTAGGAGCCACACTGGGCAATGATGCCGACTACATTCTCTCTACCATTCCGACCGCAGAGAGGCAGGCGGCAAGTGCATCGCTGTACTTCTTTGACGAGAGTTTCTTGGAGACTAACGCTGCAGGACTGTCTCAGATGACCTTCACAGACGGTGCAACAATCGTGCTGAACAAGAGTGATAAGGCCTTTGGCAAGGGCGCAAGCATGGCTGTGGGTGATGAGAGCCTCACTTCTATCAAGCTCTCTAACGGTGCAGAGAACATCTTTACTGCGCCAGCGGGAAAGACTGTGACAGGCGTAAAGTTCTATTCTTATATTAATAAGGCAGAGGAGGATAGGGTTAACTTTTGGTCTGTCGTGGGCGATAAGACCTACACCGCCACCTCAGAGGATGTGCAGATACTGAACTCCCGTGATGCTTCTGACCCCGATGTCACCACATACTCCATCGCTCCGGCATCTACTTTCAAGTTCAAGAACAGCGGCTACCAGCTCAGCTTCGTCATGGAAGTGACCTACGGCGATGCTACGGGCATCAGCAATGTAGCCGCTGAAGCAGGCAAAAAAGGCGTGAATGGCAATGCTTATTACAACCTTTTGGGCCAGCCTGTGGCTCCAAATACCAGAGGAATGATAATATATAATGGCAAAAAAGTAATACGCTAATCCGTTGCTGGTTCTACGATGCGAGAGCTGTGCACGCACACAGTGGGCTGTATATAGGTGTTAATGGGTGTTAAGGAGTACGAAATGCTTGTTAACTGACGTTAAATAATGCGTGGTTGACGTATCTCAAGCACCGTTAATCTTTGTAGATTGACATATATTGAGTACCTTTGCACTGCTGATTTCCGGAGGAGGGCCGGAAAGATAGGTATGGAATCATAACTAACCTACAATATCAGCGCAGTCCTTGTGAAAGGCTTGACGCAACAAAGGCCATGCTCAGTGAGACACGATTCTTACGAGACATGGCCTTTGCATTTTGAATGTCAAAGCCGGAAAGCACCACCGTCAGTACCGATAAGCGGCTCGCGCGGACGTATATTAATAAGGAATAGCAATAGAACAGACGAACAAAACAAGATATGGGAAATACGAAAAAGATTATTCTGGCGCTGCTGATGCTGCTGCCGACGTATGTCAGCACAATGGCAGCGAGTGGCGAAACGAAGATTAGGGAGAACGAATTGCAGAAGCTGGCCATTGCCTTGATGGCCACAAAGCAGCTCTATGTGGATAGCGTGGATGGTGCGAAGCTGGTGGAAGATGCCATCCGAGGGATGATAGAGAAGCTTGACCCGCACTCGTCGTACTCCACACCAAAGGAGGTTAAGGCGTTCAATGAGCCCCTGCAGGGCAACTTTGAGGGCGTGGGAGTGCAGTTCAACATGCTTGAAGACACGCTCCTCGTCATACAGACCATCAACGACGGACCGTCGGAGAAGGTCGGAATCCTCGCCGGCGACCGCTTCGTGTCGGTCAATGACACTGCCATCGCTGGCGTAAAGATGTCGAAGGAGGAGATAATGCGCCGCCTCAGAGGCCCGAAAGGCACTAAGGTGAAGATAGGCGTGAAGCGCAACGGCATCAAAGACATTGTGTATTTCACCGTCGTCAGAGACAAGATTCCGCTCAATACCGTTGACGCTTTCTACATGATACGCCCCACAGTGGGCTACGTGAAGATATCTTCCTTCGGCGCCACGACCCACGAAGAGTTCCTCAATGCAGTGAAAAGCATGAAGGCAAGCGGCATGAAGGACCTCATCATCGACCTTGAGGACAACGGCGGAGGATACCTGCAGGCGGCTGCTGAAGTGCTCAACGAACTGCTGCCCGAGAACGATCTGCTGGTATATACAGAGGGTCGTGCGGTACGCAGACAAGAGTTCAGGGCCAGAGGCAACGGGCGTTTCCTTGACGGAAGAGTCGTAGTGCTCGTCAATGAATACTCCGCATCGGCGGCAGAGATAGTCACCGGAGCCATCCAGGACCAGGATCGCGGCACCGTCATAGGCCGTCGCACGTTCGGAAAGGGCCTCGTGCAGCGCCCGATAGACCTGCCGGACGGCTCTATGATACGCCTCACCGTGGCTCATTACTACACGCCGTCGGGCCGCTGCATACAGAAACCCTATGAGAAAGGAAAGCCAAAGGACTATGCTATGGACATCGTGAACCGCTACAAGCACGGCGAATTTACCAATGCAGACAGCATACACTTTGCCGATTCGCTGAAGTATGAGACGCTGAAGAAGCATCGCACCATATACGGCGGAGGCGGTGTGATGCCCGATTTCTTCGTGCCGCTCGACACAACGAAATATACAAAGTTCCACCGCGAACTGTCTGCCAAGAGCATAGTGCTCAACGCCAACCTGCGCTATGCAGAGAAACACCGCAAGGAACTCATCAAGACCTACGGCAAGGATGCCGACGGTGCCGACGGCAAGGGAGGCATAGAGGCCTTCAAAGCCGGCTATGAGACACCGCAGAAGCTGATAGACGAGATTTATGCCGAGGGCAAGAAGCAGGGCGTGGAACCCAAGGACGAGGCCGAGCGCGAGCTGACCACGAAGGCACTGAAGATGCAACTGAAGGCACTCGTGGCAAGGGATATATGGAGCATGACCGAGTTCTATAAGATAATGAACGAGGAAAGCGACGTAGTGAAATGTGCCCTCAAGCAGCTCGGGCAACCGTAACATGGTGCAATTTAGTTACTTCCACAGACTTGATATTGGGCATGAGAATTGCACAAAACATACCACTCTGTGCACAAAAAGGTGCTTTTTCGACTAAATTATTTGGTAGTTAGAAATAAAAGAAGTAATTTTGCACCCGATTTTGACAAGCATACCCACCGGCAATGGGCTGACACAACGTCTGTCCGAAGCCGAAATTAGTTAAGAAATAGAAAACAAATTAAAAATTAAAACATTACAATTATGTCTGAAATTCAATCAAAAGTAACAGAAATTATTGTTGACAAGCTGGGTGTAGATGCAGCTGAGGTAAAGCCAGAGGCAAGTTTCACAAACGACCTGGGTGCTGACTCACTTGACACCGTAGAGCTCATCATGGAGCTTGAGAAGGAGTTTGACGTGCAGATTCCTGATTCAGAGGCCGAGAAGATACAGACCGTTGGCGACGCTATCGCTTACATCGAGAATGCCGGCAAGTAATACCTGTTATTTCTTGCATGCGTAAGACACGTATGATAAAAAGGTGATGGGAGGGTGATTTATTCACTATCCCATCACCTTTCTTTTTTGATTTACAAACAACATTTATAATTTACCAATCTGATTTATGGAACTGAAAAGAGTAGTAGTGACAGGACTTGGCGCCGTCAGCCCATTGGGCCTTACTGCCGAAGAGACGTGGAAGAATCTGCTTGCTGGTGTCAGTGGCGCTGATACCATCAAACAGTTTGACGCAACCCCCTACAAGACGCACTTCGCATGTGAGGTAAAGGACTTTGACCCCTCTAAGTGGATAGACCGCAAGGAGGCTCGCAAGATGGACAAGTTCTGCCAGTTTGCTATGGCGGCAGCTACAATGGCCGTAGAAGATTCAGAGATGAACCTCGAGACCATAGACAAGAACCGCGTCGGAGTAATCTTCGGGGTCGGCATCGGAGGCCTGCGCACCATGCAGGAGGAGATAGAATACTTCACCGCACACCGTGACAACCCGAAGTGGGGACCATTCTTCATCCCTAAGATGATAGGCGACATAGCCCCTGGTAACATCTCTATCAAGTACGGTTTCCACGGTCCTAACTACGCCACCACGAGTGCCTGCGCATCGTCAACCAACGCTCTGGCCGACGCATTCAACCTCATCCGTCTGGGTAAGGCCAATATCATTGTGAGCGGTGGAGCCGAGGCAGTCATCACAGACCCGGGTCTGGGAGGCTTCAACTCCATGCACGCACTATCTACACGCAACGACGAGCCACAGAAGGCAAGCCGTCCGTTCAGCGCCTCGCGCGACGGATTCGTGATGGGCGAGGGCGCTGCCTGCCTCATTCTGGAGGAGCTGGAGCACGCCAAGGCACGCGGTGCTAAGATATACTGCGAGATGGTAGGTGCCGGAATGAGTGCCGATGCTTACCACATCACAGCGTCACACCCGGAGGGACTGGGCGCAAAGATTGTGATGCAGGAGGCTCTGTCAGACGCTGAGATGAAGCCCGAGGACATCGACTACATCAACGTGCACGGCACATCAACACCAGTGGGAGACATCTCTGAGGCCAAGGCCATCAAGGAACTCTTCGGGGAGTGGGCCTACAAACTGAACATTTCATCCACCAAATCCATGACCGGTCACTTGCTCGGTGCCGCCGGAGCGCTGGAGGCAATGGCATGTGTGAAGGCTGTTCAGGAAGACATAGTGCCCCCAACCATCAACCACGAGGACGGCGATGAGGACCCGGAGATAGACTACAACATGAACTTCACCTTCAACAAGGCACAGAAGCGCGAGGTGCGTGCAGCTCTGAGCAACACCTTCGGCTTTGGCGGACACAA
>DEKQ01000051.1 GCA_002353975.1 Prevotellaceae bacterium UBA2718 | reverse complement strand
TCACTTGAAGTGAATGACGTTCTCACTCTCGACAAACACTATAAGAGAAAAGTTTGCAAAATATCTGTTTCATCTGTTTCCATCTGCAACTCACTGACAGCAAAGTATTTACGAGCGGAGCAGATGGAAACAGATAGGAGCAGATGAAAGCAGATGAAACAGATGTTTTGAAAACTTTTTTATCCTTTGGTCTTCTATAGATAGAATTTACTTCAGCACTTTCTTGCCGTTTACGATGAAGATGCCTTTCGAAGGATTCTTCACACGCTGACCGCTCAGATTATAATATGAGGTGGCACTGTCGGCCTTGACTTTCTCAACATCCTGGATACCGCTCAGCGAACCGGGAGTAAGCGAGACGGTGGCATAGATCTCAATGGGAGCAGGCTGGTTGGGCATGACATTCAGCACCATATAGACACCGCCCTCGTTCTTGAACTCACGGGTCTGCGGATCATAGACGAGCTTCATGTCGGTGAGCTCATTGCCATAGCGAGCCACTATATAGAGGGGATAGAGGCCATACTGACCATAGTACTGTCCGGCAGCTACCGTCACATCCTTATCTCCAAATGCACCGTCGCTCACCGTACCCTTCACCCATGCCTCGGGCAGTTGCTCACAGAGGCCCTGGATATACACTTCACTGGAGCTATGGAAGCCTACGCGCGCATTGCGCTTCACCTCTTCATAGCCTGTGTATTCGCCCTGATCGTTATAAAGCATCTTGTTGCCCGTGAAGACATAGGGAGTGGTCTGCAAGCCAGCCGGAGGAGTGACCACCTCGGGCTGCACGGGCTGCGCACCACTCTTTGGTGACAGCACAATATCGGTCAGCATCTGATAGGTATTGCCGTCGGAAGTCACACAGAGAATGTACTGCTGAGCCACTAACACGCGCGTAGTGGCATCGTAGCTGAAGGTAATGTCGCACTCCTTGCCGTCATAACCAATCATATAGAGCTGGGTAGTGTTGTAGGTGCCTGCGCTCTGACGCTTGGCAAAGGTAGCCACGCTGCCATCGATGGTGCCCTGCAACCAAAGCGAGGGGTCGAAAGCGCTCAGTCCCTGAATAGAGATGTTGCTGCCATCCACAACCACCTTCACGTCCTCGCTCAGCTCCTCATACTGGCTCTCGTCATAGGGATTTACGTTCTTGCCCGTCAGCACATAGTCCTGAGTGGTATCACTGGAAGCGTTCTCCTTCATGATCACCACTGGTGAGAAATAGCCCAGGGCAGAGTTTTCCGTCAGACTGCCGTTGAGCACAAGATACATATCGCCCAACACAAACTGGCTGTTAGCCTCATCGTAGGTGAACACCATGTCGCACAGGGTATTGTTCTCGCCCAGTCCCACGTAATAGACCGTGCGTCCGCCATAGCTGCCCACCTTCTGCCCCTTGGCAAAGGTGACGGTGGTGCCGTTGCGGATTCCTTTCATCCACGTGTTACCCTGAATGGGGTTAGGGAAATTGAAATAGATGTCGTTGCCATCGAAGGCCACCTGCATGGCCTCGTTCACGTTCTCGCTCTCACCGCCCGAGGTGAAGATGGCGCTCACCATCCACTCCTCCACCGTTGCGGTGGTGGGAGGTGTGCTTTGTGCATTGGCTGTCAGCACGACGAATGACAGCATCAGAAACAAATACTTTACCAATCTTTGTACCATTTTTTCCTTTTTATAATTTATTGATTCTGTATCCTTTTACAGAAGGGTTACTTTTTCTTTGATTCGTGTTCTGCTACTTTACGAAAGCTCGACAGCTTCTCACCGAAGCACAGGTCACCGCAGTCGCCAAAGCCAGGAACGATGTACTTCTGCTCGTTCATGCCCTCGTCGATTGATGCGCACCAGATGGTGGAATCCTCGGGCAGTGCTTCCTTCACCACCTCGATGCCTTCGGGAGCCGCAATCACACAACACACGTGAATCTGCTTGGGCTTTCCAGCCGCCATGAGGGCCTCGATGGCCGCAGCCAGACTGCCGCCCGTGGCCAGCATGGGATCAACGATGAGCAGGGTCTTGCCCTTCACGCTCGGTGTGGCGATGTACTCAGAATGTACGCCCACCTCGGTATGCTCACGGTTGATGTACATGCGATAGGCCGACACGAAAGCGTTGTCGGCACCGTCGAACACATTGAGGAATCCCTGATGGAAGGGCAGTCCGGCACGCAGCACAGTGGCAATCACCATGTCCTCCTGCTTGATGAGGGGAATATCCAACTGCCCCAACGGGGTCTTCACGGTCTTGGGCTTATACTCCAGCGTCTTCGACAGCTCATAGGCCATCATCTCGCCAATACGCTCAATGTTGCGACGAAACACCATGCGGTTCTTCTGATGGTTTTTGTCGCGCAGCTCGGCCATGTAATGATTGATGACCGTGTTCTGCTCTGCGAAATTAATGATTTTCATACTTATCGTTTTTGTTGTTTAGTAATCATATTTATATGAACGCTCGCGCTCATAGCGCCTGCAAAGGTAAGGTTTTTATACGAAACAGCAAACATTGCATGCCAAAATTCGCTTTCTCGCATTTGTCATGTCAGCCTTGCAAAAGTGTCTGGGCTACATTCTTTTTATATGACCTGAATCTAAAAAAAATTAAAACATAGGTAATAAATCAAGTTTCAGTATTCCTAATTGCCAATAAATTAGTAACTTTGCAGCGCAAAATAAAGAATAGGTATAACATTAATCAAATAAAACAAAGTAAAAAAAATGGCAAAGTTAGATTTGACACAGTATGG
>DEKQ01000031.1:23947-24175 GCA_002353975.1 Prevotellaceae bacterium UBA2718 | reverse complement strand
TATGATAATTTCTTTCAAAATCCCCGAGCACAAAAAAAAGACTTCCCGCAGAAGTTTTCTACGGGAAGTCTTTATTGTTTCTATTGCTTGTACTTAGTAATTCCTATTCGGAGATTTACTTTGTAGTGTCGTTGAAGAGAGCAACACGGTTGAACTCAACCTCGTCGAACAGCTTGTCTGTAGCACCGAGACCCTCAGTAGCGAGGCGGTCAGCAGAGATCTTGTACT
>DEKQ01000031.1:0-23832 GCA_002353975.1 Prevotellaceae bacterium UBA2718 | reverse complement strand
CTTAGCGTCCTTGTTGTTCTTCATGTACTTAGCAATCATCTCGATGTTAGCGTACTGTGATCTGTCAACAGCAGACTTACCCTGAGCGAATACTACAGATGGCTGGAGGTTAGCAACCTTCTCTTCTACTACAGGAGCTGGCTTGTTGAGGCAGTCGCTGAGCTGCTTCTGCAGGTCGGCAATCTTAGCGTCCTTAGCTGCTGCGTCAGCTGCTGCTGCTGCTGCTGCCTGAGCTGCGTTGATCTTAGCGTTCAGAGCGTCGATCTCAGACTGGTCGCGGAGCTGCTCAACAGCGAAGTTGTGAGTGCCGTTAGAGTTACCGAACTTATAGATAGCGCCGATCTTCAGACCTACCTCAGCACGACGAGAGTCATACTTGAAGCTACCGTAATCGAAGTGAACAGATGGATCGAGCACGTCGTTTGCTACGCAAAAGGTCTCAAGAGCATAACGCAGATATGGCTCAGCATATACCTGCCACTTCTTGTCAGCACCCAGATTGAGGGCGAAGTCAAGAGCAACCTTAGATGTCAGAGCGTTAGCCTTCTGGCCAAAACCGAAACCGTGACCCCAACCGAAACCACCGAGAGCGATGATCTCGAACTTGCGAGGCTCACCCTTGTAACCTGCGAAGAGGTTCATCAGGTTTGCTGTACCGAGGAGGTCCAGGTCAAGATTGTCGATGAAAGTCTTAGAACCGCTTACGTTCTTCTGCACGTTGAAGCCCAGATCAGCGTCGAGAGCGATACCGAAAACAGTTGTGAAGTTCTTACCAAGACGTACGCCGAAAGTAGGCTGGAAGTTCTTGAAAGAAGTCTCTCCTTTCAGAGCTGTAGCAGCACCACCGTTAATGCCAACATAAAGATTGTCACCAGCCTTGTGGCCTGTAACAGTTGTCTTTGCGCTTGCAGATACTGCGATTGCAGCAGCTGCGATAAACATTGCAATTTTCTTCATTGTTACTAAATAAAATAAAAAAGTAATTAATTATCTTTGCTTAAAATATCTTTCTTTTCTACTCTGAATTTGTGTGCAAAGGTAGTTGAAACCTTTTTAACGGACAAAGAATTTCTTTATTATAAATAATAAATACGGCTTTTTCTTGATAACCGTCAATTATTGTGTGCGTACACTGTGCTCGTTAATAAAAATTTATTAACTTTGCCAATGAATTGGCGAACTTACTCCGTCTCTGCAATAAAAATAAGTTAATTTATTTTATATTGCTCTCGACTTTTCGTAACTTTGCAGCCGCTTACGCGCGAATATATATAAAAGGTGTAAAATCAACATCATTATAACCTATGAATACAGAATTGGTGAAACGCTATCTTCCCGATGTCCTTGTGGTGCTGCTTTTTGTAGCCATCTCATTCGCCTACTTCTACCCTGCCGACATAGAGGGGCGCATACTCTATCGCCATGACTCCTCAGCCAGTCGCGGCATGGCCGAGGAAGGCAGGCTGTACAAGGAGCGTACCGGCGAGATAACGCGATGGACGAACAGCACATTCTCAGGCATGCCCACCTACCAGACCGCCCCATCGTATGACAGTACGACGAGCGTCAGCAAGGTGATGGATGCCTATCATCTGTGGCTGCCGGAGAACGTATGGTATGTCTTCGCATACCTGTTAGGATTCTATATCCTCCTGCGTGCCTTTGACTTCCGTTGGTATCTGGCTACTCTGGGTGCCATCGTGTGGGCCTTCAGCAGCTATTTCCTCATCATCATCGCCGCCGGACACATTTGGAAGGTGATGGCGCTGGCCTACCTGCCGCCGCTCATGGCAGGCATTTTCTTAGCCTACAGGGGAAAATACCTTGCGGGCCTTGCCGTCACGGGTATCTTCACGGCATTTGAAATCAACGCCAATCACGTACAGATGACCTACTACTATGGGTTCATCATACTCTTCCTGGTCATCGCTTTCTTCATTGACGCTATCCGCAAGAAGCAACTGAAGCACTTCCTGACAGCCTCTATCGTATGCCTCATCGGCGGAATGTTAGGTGTGGCAGCCAACATCTCGAACCTCTACCACACGTGGGAGTATCAGAAGGAGTCCATGCGCGGCAAGAGCGAGCTGGTGAAGGAGAACACCGCCAACCAGACCTCCAGCGGTCTGGAGCGCGATTACATCACACAGTGGAGCTACGGCATCGATGAGACATGGACGCTCCTCGTGCCCAACACCAAGGGCGGCTCGTCCATGACACCCGTGAGCCAATGTGCCGCAGCACAGGAGAAAGCCGACCCGATGTATATGCAGATATACCAGCAGATGGGACAGTACTGGGGTGAACAGCCCGGCACCAGCGGACCGGTGTATGTGGGAGCCTTCGTGCTCACGCTATTCATACTGGGACTGTTCATCGTAGGAGGCCCGGTGAAGTGGGCATTGCTCGCTGCCACCATCCTCAGTATCATGCTCTCATGGGGCCATAACATGATGTGGCTCACGGACCTCTTCATAGACTATGTGCCGATGTATGCCAAGTTCCGCACCGTGGCAAGCATACTCGTGATAGCAGAATTCACTATACCGCTGTTGGCACTCCTCGCACTGAAGAAGGTGATAGACGAGCCTGACTCCATCATAGCATCCATCGGGGGCAAGAAGGTGAACGTGCTCTACGTCAGCCTGGCACTGACAGCAGGCATAGCAGCGCTCTTCGCGCTCATGCCTACGCTGTTCTTCGACTCATTCATATCAAATGCCGAGCGTCAGGCACTGTCACAGATACCGCAGGAAGCACTTGGCGGTCTGCTTGCCAACCTGCAGGAGATACGCATAGCCACCTTCAGGGCCGACTGCTGGCGCAGCGTCATCATCATAGCGCTGTGTACCGTGCCCTTGGTGCTCTATCGCATGAAGAAGCTCAGCGCACCCGTGATGACGTGCATCGTCGCCGTGATATGCCTTGTGGATATGTGGCAGGTGGACAAACGCTACCTGAACGACGATATGTTCGTAAGCAACACCCTGCGCACAGCTCCCGTAGAACCTACTGAGACGGACAAGACGATACTGCAGGACACCGACCTGGATTACCGTGTGCTTAACTTCGCATCCAACACCTTCAACGAGAATGAGACAGGATACTTCCACAAGAGCATAGGCGGATACCACGCCGCAAAGCTGCGCCGCTACCAGGAGCTGATAGAGGCACACATCGCACCGGAGATGCAGAAGGCAATGAACGCGATAGTGGATGCCAACGGCGACATGACAGCGGTAAACGGCGACAGCGTGATGCCTGTAATCAATATGCTCAACGCGAAGTATTTCATCATGCCGCTGCAGGACAACAAGACCATGCCGATACGCAATCCGTATGCTATGGGCAACGGATGGTTCGTGAAGGACGTGAAGTTCGTAGAGAATGCCAACCAGGAGTTGGATGCCCTCTCAAGCCTGAACCTGCACGACAGCGCCGTCAGCGACAAACGCTTTGATAGCATACTCAAGACCGGAGCAGCGCAGACAGACAGCACCGCCACCGTCAAGCTGACGAAGTATGAGCCCAATGAGCTGCACTACGACATCAGCAGCAAGACAGGCGGCGTAGTGGTATTCTCTGAGATATACTACCCCGGCTGGACCTGCACCGTTGACGGTCAGCCCACCGAGGTGGGACGCGTGAACTATGTGCTGCGTGCCATCGCCGTGCAGCCCGGCAGTCACAAGGTAGTGATGGAGTTCAGACCAAAGAGCATCACCACCACCGAGACGATGGCATACATCGCCATGATAATGCTTGTGATGAGCGTTTGCATCCCCATAGGACTGCAATTCAAGAAAGTGAAGAGTGAAAAGTGAAGAGTGAAGAATCGGCTTCGCCGTTTTCATACTTGCACAACGCGATAATTCGATAATTCGTAATTACACCTTATTATATATATATCGTATGAAGTATGCATTAGTAACCGGCGGCTCCAGAGGACTGGGGCGCGCTATATGCCTGGAGCTTGCAGAGCAGGGCATACCCGTGATTATCAACTATCAGAGCAACCAGCAGGCAGCCGAAGAGGTGAAGCAGCTCTGTGAGGCGAAGGGCGTGGAGGCCACACTCATGAAGTGTGACGTGAGTGACATGGCGCAGGTGGATGCCTGCATAGACGAATGGGAGGCAGCCCACCCTGATGACTACATCGCCTATCTGGTGAACAATGCTGGCATCCGCAGGGACAATATGATGTTTATGATGCCTGCAGAGGACTGGCACGCAGTGCTTAACACATCACTCGACGCACTGTACTACGTGACTCGCAAGGTGCTCCCCAAGATGATGATGCGCCGTCACGGAGGCAGCATAGTGAACATGGCAAGCCTCTCAGGACTGAAGGGACTGCCCGGACAGACAAACTATAGTGCCACGAAGGCCGGCATCATCGGTGCCACGAAGGCGCTGGCGCAGGAGGTGGCAGCACGCGACATCAACGTGAACGCCGTGGCTCCGGGCTTCATAGAGAGTGACATGACAAAGGACCTGGACGTAGATACGCTGAAACAGCAGGTGCCTTGCAAGCGCTTCGGCAAGCCCGAAGAGGTGGCAGACCTCGTCTGCTTCCTGCTGTCTGACAAGGCAAGATACATCACAGGCGAAGTGGTGAGCATCAACGGCGGGCTATATACTTAATGAACGCCTCAGAGAGGCGCTCCACATAACACTACAGAACAGAAGGGGAAGAGGACTATTGCGGTTCTCTTCCCCTTTTGTTGGTATGAGGACACAAAGATTAAGGAACTCACACAACATATTTTCATAAATTTTAGGTATTGCCCACACAGAGAAATCGGCGTAACTTTGCAGCCGAATATGAAAAAAAGACTAATTATAATGGCCTTCATGGCCGCAGGGATAGCAACATGCTCTATGGCTCAGGAGAACAGTAGCACCGTTGATGCTACTACCGGAGCCACGACACAGGAGCCAAAGAAAGAACAACAGTACGAGAACGGTCAAGCAGACAAGCAATCCACGGAGCAGAGGGTTTCGCGCTTTATGAATGCCGTGTCGCGCCTGCACATCGGTGGCTATGGCGAAGCCGTAATGACACGCAACTTCTACAGCCAGAGTTTCAACCGCTATAAATACCCCGAGAGGTATAGCAACGACCCCAGCCACGGACGCTTTGACCTGCCACACGTATGTCTTAACATAGGCTATGACTTCGGCAAGGGTTGGACCTTCGGCTCAGAGATAGAATTTGAGCACGGCGGTGCCGGCGGTGCCGTAGAGATAGAGGCAGAGGAAGCCGGAGAATACGAGGCAGAAGTGGAGAAGGGCGGCGAGGTAAACCTCGAGCAGTTCTGGATCAACAAAGAGTTCTGGCAGGGCAAGTTCAACGTAAAGGTAGGTGAAATCATCGTACCCGTAGGCTATAGCAACGCCTACCACGAGCCCCAGAACTTCTTCACCTGCTATCGTCCCGAGGGCGAAGCGACCATAATGCCTAACACATGGCATCAGGTAGGTCTCTCACTGTGGGGCCGCATAAAGGACTGGCGCTATGAGGCACAGTTCCTGTCGGGCCTTAACTCCGAGAGCTTTACGGCAGAGGACTTCTGCCACTATGGCGCAACAAGCCCATACGAATTTAAGGTTGCCAACAACTATGCCGCAGCAGCACGCGTAGATAACTATTCTGTGAAGGGTCTGCGCATAGGCTTGAGCGGCTACTATGGCTACACATTCCGCAACACACTGCGCACACCGGGCACAAAGTATGAGGGCGTGACAGGCGCACTGGGCATCATAGCACTCGATTTCACCCTGAACCGCTGGAACTGGATAGTACGCGGCAACCTGGACTACGCACACTTTGCCGATGCCGATGCCATATCATCTTACAATCAGGCCAACTGGACACACCACAAGTATCAGGACGGCAACCCACACCACTACACCAACATAGGCAAGAACGCCCTGGCATACGGCTTTGAGGCCGGCTACAACATCTTCTCGCAGATAGAGAAGCTGAAGAAAAAGAACCAGAAGATGTACGTCTTCGGACGCTTTGAGCACTACAATACCATGGCATCAGGAACGTACAAGTCGCAGTATAGGTACACACAAAGGTACCGCTACGCCTTCGGCCTGAACTACTCTCCTATCAAACAGATAACCTTCAAGGGCGAGTACTCCTACCGTTTCTTCAAAAAGCCAAACAACAACGGTTTGGAGTCAGACAGTCCGCTGTACGTTCAGCCCTATAACAACGAGCCAAGCATCAGCCTCAGCGTGACGTATCAGGGATGGTTTCTGTAATGAATAATTAATAATGCAGAATGCAGAATTATCCCTGCGGAGAACCGCAGGGCACAATAACCTAATAATGCAGAATGCATAGTTCAGAAAACAACACATTAAAATAATACAAACAAAGATGAACACTAAGAACATTTCAAAGATGGCAGCCCTTGCTGCCGTTGCAATTATCGGTTTTGCATCATGCTCAAGCAGTGATGATACCGATACCACAATCGTTAACGGTTCACAGGCCGCAGTAGATCAGGCATGTGCCAACTGGAGGACAGCACGTGCAGACTGGGAGCAGTCAGAGGCTTTCCTCTTCGGTGCAGCAGATGAATACTCCATTGACCCCCACACGGACACATGGCCAGTGGACGCACAGGCCCTTGCAGGTGTGCTCAGGGACGCAACAGTCATGTCTAACCTTGACAACTTCATCAAGACTGCAAACTCAGGCATCTTGGGTTATCACGGATTGGAGTATGTACTCTTCCGTGAAGGACAGCCCCGCAACGTATCACAGATTACAGACCTTGAGTACAAGTATATCTGTGCTGTAGCCAAGGATCTCTACAATGCAACCTCAACCCTTGAGGCTACATGGGATCCATACGAGTCAAACGCAGAGCGCAAGAAGATAGCACAGGAGTATGTTGCTACTCACTTCGCTATCGATGACGACGGCAACCAGGCTGGCTCTCTTGCGGGATATACCAACTTCGGCAAGGCATTCAAGACCCCTGGCACAGGCGATTGGGAGACAGCACTCGATGCTACACTTGAGATTATCGCAGGCTGTCAGGACATCATCGGCGAGGTAGGCGGCTCAAAGATTGGTCTGCCACACACCGGCGAGGACCCAAGCTACATTGAATCTCCATACGCTTACAACTCTATCACTGACTTCTATGACAACATCGTAAGCTGTAAGAACGCCCTCTATGGCTCTGTGGGTGCTACGGCTCCTAACAGTAGCTCGCTGATATACTTCTGTCTGAACAGCAACAACGCTACGCTGACAAACCAGGCAAAGAACGTACAGACAAAGCTGGAGGCTGCCCTCTCTGCCATCAATGCAATGAAGAAGCCATTCGCCCTGTACTATGCAGACTCTTCATGCAAGAAAGCAATGGACGCATTGGATGAGTTGGATGATGCACTTGACGACCTGAGCGATACACTCGATGACTACGCTGACAATGCAACGGTGCAGGCAGCTTGCCAGTCAATCAACGAAAATTACGTAGACAACGTAATCCTGAAGACATATCGCAACCTGGCTAACAATGCACAGGCACTCTATAACTCCATCGTAAAGATAAAGAACTAAATACTTAACTAAACAAAAATGCTATGAACAAAGTATCGTATTTCGGTATAATGCTCATGGGGTCTATCATCACTGTCGGATGTTCCGACAGTGATGCACCCATTTCATGGGAGATAGACGATCCTCAGGCAGTAGAATACCCCGAAGATTACTATGCAGGCGGTAAGTTGGGCACCACGTCGGTAAACACCGCAACAGCGTTTGAACAGCCCTCCAAGGCAGTGGAGAACGCAGGAATGATGACGGCCTTCAACGAGGGCGAGTATCTCTTTGAGAAAGACTATAACACCAACACCAGCGGTGCATTCCACGGCATGGGACCCGTTGCCGTGCGTCGTGGCTGCCTGTACTGTCACCCAGGATATGGACACGGAGGACGACAGACAGCATACAGAACCGACCAGCACATGAAGAACGGATACCTGCTCGTAATCTATGACAAGACGACGAATGCATATATCCGCTCAGTGGCAGGCATGCCGCAGACGATAGCCGTAGAACCTTTCAAGGCTCCTATCGACGAGACACAGATAAAGATAGCCTGGGAGAACTATACCGACGAATGGGGAAACAAGTTCCCCGACGGCGAGACATATTCGCTCATCTATCCAGAGGTTACAATCCCATATAGCGCATACTATGCACCTATTGTGGTGCAGCGCAGCGGCGTGGATGTGGAGCTGGATGAGGCAGCATACAACAACGAGGTTGGCGTGCTGCTGGAATCTACCATCGGTATCTATGGCACGGGTATCACCGATGCCATACCCGATGACTCCATTACGAAACAGTGGCTGAACGAAAGCAAATACTTCAACAGCATAGGCAAGACAAACGCACTGAATCCCGCCATGTGGAACCAGAGCACGAACACATGGAACAGCTATTACAGCAACTCGCTGCAAGGAGACGGCACAAAGTACGTGCGCCGCTACACCTACGCCCTGTCACGCGGACCACTACTTGACGCAGCCGGTGCCAATGCTATATGGAACATTACGAACGTGACACGCTCAGACCGCAGATACCACTATCTGGACCTGGCTGGCAAGTATTACGCCACAACTTCATCCAAAGACCCGGAGGTTCAGGCAGGATTTACGGAGTACATCAACCGCGTTGACCCAGACAAGGCTCATCCTGAATGGCATACAGGCAACCTGGAGTCAGACATCTACACCTACCTGACCAGCAAGTCACTTGACATAGAGATGACCGATGCACAGTACAAGAACTTTATGATATGGCACAGGGGCCTGGCTGTTCCGGCAGCACGAAACACCACTACGGCTGACTTCAAGGCCGGCAAGGCACTGTTCACACAGATAGGCTGTGCAGCATGTCACCGTCCTTCATGGATTACAGGCGAGGATCATATTCAGGATCCAAACAACTTCTTTACGTCTGACAGCGACATGCCACGCTATCCTCATCAGAAGATCTGGCCCTATACGGACTTCGTACAGCACCGTCTGTGGATGAAGAATGACATCCGCACGGGTTGGTGTCGCACCAGCCCACTGTGGGGACGCGGCCTGGCTGCGAAATGCGGCAGCGGCGTAGAGCGCCTCCACGACTGTCGTGCACGCAACGTCATGGAAGCCATCATGTGGCATGGATGCAAGAACGAAGGCGGAACGAGCGACGCATACGATGCCGTGGTAAAGTTCCGTGCACTCTCAAAGGAACAACGTAACCAGATTATTTACTTCATTGAGTCCATCTAATAGATGTCAATGATAAAGAAAACTATTATAGCCCTATACGTACTCATCATAGTATGTATAGGGCTTGCATCTGTAATAGAGAAGTTCAAAGGTACGCCGTATGTGAGCGAAAACATATACGGCGCATGGTGGTTTGTCATCCTGTGGGGACTGTTGGCAGTCACATCGCTGGCCTATATCATAAAGCAACGGATGTACCAGCGCATCGCCACTTTCATGCTGCACTTTTCTTTCATCGTAATACTGGCGGGAGCACTGATTACCTATCTGACAGCAGAGAGAGGTACGGTGAACCTGAGAGTGGGTAAACCGCAGACAATATACACCGATAACAATGCCACTAAGCAGGAATTTCCCTTCATGCTGACGCTGAAGGAATTTAAGGTGGTGAACTATCCCGGCACGGATGCCCCGCTCGACTACCAAAGCGTCATAACGGTAAAGGAAGACAATGCCACGCGTGACATAATAGTGTCAATGAACAACATAGGCCAGGTAAAAGGCTATCGCTTGTTTCAGTCAAGCTATGACAGCGACAACGAAGGCGTGTCACTGGGTGTATATCACGACCCTTGGGGCATTGGCATTACATACTGCGGTTACCTGTTGCTGTTCATAAGCATTGCATGGTTCTGCCTGTCACGACGCAACAATATCCGCAGCCTGTACCAGAAAGCCACCAAACCTGTGGCTATGGTAGCATTGCTGCTTATGAGTTCACTTGCCTCGGCGCAGGAGCAGAACACCGTTGATACGGACATAGCCCACAAGTTTGGCACCATCACGGTGCTGTATAACAACCGCATCTGCCCCGTAAACACCGTAGCTACGGACTTTGTGACGAAACTCACAGGCAAAAGCAAATGGAACGGATATACCGCTGATGAGATCTTCGTCAGCTGGATGATATATTACCCTTACTGGGAGAAGCAGAAACTCATACGCATCAAAAGCAAGGAAGTACAGAAGATACTTGGCATTGACGGCCAATGGGCATCATTCAGCGACTTCATTGACCAGTACAATGAATACAAACTAAAGAACAGCATAGACCTGGCAAGGCAGGGCAAGGGCGAGATAGATATGAAATCGCTGATGGAAGCCGATGAGAAGTATCATGTGGTGGAAATGTTCTACAACGGGCAGATGCTGCGTGTGTTCCCCTACTCTATCAAGGGTAACGTCAGCTGGTACACGCCCGGAGCCCAAGTATTGCCAAGAGAGATACCTGTGAAAGAGTCTTTCTTCATCAAGCAGTCCATGGACTTTATGACAGAGAGCATCGTTGTGGGCCAGAAAGACCGCGCAATGGAAATCATCGCAAAGATAAAACTCTTTCAGCGCGAGATGGCAGGAGACGTAATACCATCAGTACCGGCCATAAACGCAGAGATATTCTATAACCATCTGAACAACGAGAGATGGATAGTATTCCTCTCCCTCACACTATCGCTGCTGATGTGTATAGCCATATCTACGGGGACTGGCATAAGCAAACGGAAATGGTTTCGCATAGCGGTTGCCGCATTTATCACACTGCTGACGCTCTATCTGACGCTGCTGCTCGCATTGCGTTGGTGGGTGAGCGGTCATGTGCCGTTGAGCAACGGGTATGAAACCATGCAGTTTATGGCGTGGGCACTGCTCATAATCACTATTGCCACACACCGCATATTCCCAATTATCATAAGCTTCGGCACATTGAGCGCATCGTTCAGCCTGCTCGTGGCAATGCTTGCAGGGGGCAGTCCGCAGATAACACAGCTGATGCCCGTGCTGCAATCGCCACTATTGTCAGTGCATGTCATGGTCGTTATGTGTGCCTATGCACTCTTTGCACTACAGATGCTGCTTGCCATCCAAGCCCTATGGATGATACATCGTAACGCAAAAACTGACGATATTGACAGAATAACGGCCCTGTCACAGTTACTGATGTATCCTGCCATATTCCTGTTGGCAATCGGTATCTTCATCGGAGCCATCTGGGCTAACGTGTCATGGGGAACCTACTGGAACTGGGATCCTAAGGAAACGTGGGCACTGATAACGATGATGGTATATGCAGCCCCCATTCACAGCAACTCATTGAAGGTATTCCGCAAGCCTCGCGTGTACCATATTTATATGTTATTTGCCTTCCTATCGGTGCTGATAACATATTTTGGGGTCAATCTTTTATTAGGAGGAATGCACAGCTATGCCAATTAAATCTTTTTAACACATCAAAGAAAGAGGGCAGGAAATAATCCCGCCCTCTTTGCGTTTATATTGAAGTGAAAGCAACGAAGCTCGTCATATCACTTGCCTTGTCGGTGCTGGTCTCCACAAAGGCTGGTGCACAGTATGACCCGTACTTTGCCCACTACTTTGACATGCCCACAGCATTCAATGCTGCAGCAGCCGGAAAGAATGACCAGCTGAACGTCGTTGGCATATATAACATATCGCTGGCAGGATTTGAGAACGCACCGCAGACGGCATTCATCGCTGGCGACATGCCCTTTGTGGCGCTAAAAAGCATTCATGGCGTAGGCGTACAGTTGATGAGCGACAGGATAGGACTCTTCAACCATCAGCGCATTGCCGCGCAATATGCCTTGCGCAAAAAGCTGGGCGGAGGATGGTTCTCGGGAGGATTACAGCTTGGACTGCTCAATGAGAAGTTCCGTGGCTCTGACGTGGACCTGGCAGAAGACAACGATGACGTGTTCCCAACCAGCGATGTCGATGGTAACGCCCTCGATCTGGGCTTCGGACTGTATTACTCTCGCAAAGGGCGCGCAACGGAGTGGTATGCCGGCGTGAGTGGCACACACCTTACCTCACCCAAGGTATCAATGGGAGAGAAGTACGAGTTTAACATCTCAGCAATGTTCTACGCCACAGGTGGTGTGACGTGGCAGCTGCGCAACCCGACACTGCGCATAGCAACATCGGCGCTGGTGCAGAGTGACGGCGTGACATACAGGGGAGACATCACTGGACGTTTGATATACTCTTACGACAAACGGGTATTCTATGGAGGTCTGTCATATAGCCCCACTAATTCGGTCACCGTACTGGTGGGAGCTAATTTCCATGGCATAATGCTGGGCTACTCCTACGAAGCCTACACCAACGGAATAAGCCTGAAGAACGGTTCACACGAACTATTCATAGGCTATCAGACGGATATAGACCTCGGAAAGAAAGGAAAGAATTATCATCAGACAACGAGAACGCTGTAATTTTCGAGAATATGAGAAAAACAACAATAACACTATTATGCCTTACAGTGCTGACAGCATTGCTTGGCAGTTGTATGGGCAGTAAGCTCACCGGCTCAGCACGGGGCGGCGAGGTGACGGGCTATGGCACAGGACGTGGGTTTACGGAGCCCACCCCCTATGGCATGGTGATGGTAAACCGCGGCTTCCTGAACATGGGACAGACGAAGAATGACTCCCTGTGGGGCAAGAGCACGCCATCAAAGGAAATATCTGTAGATGGCTTCTGGATGGATGAGACGGAGGTGACCAACGCCAAATACCGTCAGTTCGTCATGTGGGTACGTGACAGCATACTGCGTACGCGTTTGGCTGACCCCGCATACGGTGGCGATGAGACCTACATGATTACCGAAGACAAGAATGGAGAGCCTGTCACTCCTCACCTGAATTGGAAGAAGTCGCTGCCACGCAAGCCAAACGAGGATGAGTTGAGAGCCATCGAATCGCTCTATAAGACCAACCCCGTAACAGGTGAGAAGCTGCTTGACGCCTCACAGATGAACTATCGCTATGAGGTGTATGACTATGTTACGGCAGCTCTGCGTCGCAACCGCTTCAACCCAGAGGAGCGCAACCTCAACACCGATTATGCGGTGAACCCTAACGAGGTGGTAATGATATCCAAAGATACCGCATACATTGACGACGAGGGAAAGATTGTACGCGAGACCATCAACCGCCCGCTCTCCGGTGAATGGGACTTCCTGAACACCTACATTGTCAATATCTTCCCCGACACGACATGTTGGGTCAACGACTTTACAAACAGTGACAACGAGGTCTATCTGCGCAACTACTTCTCAAACCCCACGTTCAATGACTACCCCGTTGTGGGCGTGACATGGGAACAGGCCAATGCTTTCTGTGCATGGCGTACGGACTTCCTGCTGAAGGGACTGAGCGGACAGGCACGCTACATACAACGCTACCGTCTTCCTACTGAAGCGGAATGGGAGTTCGCAGCCCGTGGTAAGGACGGCACGGAGTTCCCATGGGAGAATGAGGACGTAAAGAATGGTGACGGATGCTTCTATGCCAACTTCAAGCCCGAAAGAGGCAACTACACGAAAGACGGCAACCTCATCACAAGCAAGGTGGGCATATATGCCTCTAACAGCAACGGACTCTTTGACATGGCGGGCAACGTTGCGGAATGGACTTCCACAATATATACCGAAGCCGGTGTGCAAGCCATGAACGACCTCAACCCGCAGTTGGAATACAAGGCAGCGCTGGAAGATCCGTATCGTCTGAAGAAGAAAAGCATACGCGGCGGTTCGTGGAAAGACCCCGAGAGCCAGATACGTTCCGTATGGCGCTCATGGGAATACCAGAACCAGCCACGCTCATATATAGGCTTCCGCTGCGTAAGATCGTTAGCCTCATCTTCTAGTCTCAATGCTAAAGGAAAAAGAAAAAAATAAATAAGTCATGCCAACAAGATACAGTAAAATAAACTTCATCTACTTCATGCAGAAGTGGATGGACAGCGTGCCCGGTCAGACATTCCTCAACTATGCCTACTCATGGGGTGCGGCAGTCGTAATCCTCGGTACGCTATTCAAACTGACACACCTGCCCGGAGCCAACACGATGCTTTTCATCGGTATGGGTACGGAGGTGTTCGTGTTCTTCATATCGGCCTTTGACCGTCCGTTTGACAAGACAACCATCGACATGACACTTGACAACCACATGGATGACGAGGTCGTGAAGGGTATGCTGGGCGATGAAGCAGAGGAGTCTGCCACAGGAAACATTGCCAAAGAGAACGTCATGGGTAACAATAGCGGAGTGGTAATCATCGGTGGAGGCGGCAACGTCAGCGGCAATTCCTACGGCTCAGACGGTGCTAATAATGCTGAAGGCATCAACATACCTGCTGATGCCATCAACAGTGCCTCAGCTCTGTCATCAGCAGGCGCAGTCGGCATACCTTCTGCTTCCGCAGTCATTACTCCTGCTCCTGCGGTAACACCTGAGACAGCAGAAAAGATGCAGAACGTAACGGAGGAATATGTGGATCGCTTGGCTGAGCTCAACGAGATGCTGGAGAAGGTTGGACAGCTCACATCGAGACTTTCCGTAGATAGCGAAGAGATGGAAAATCTCAACCGTACACTCACTGGTATTGCTCGTGTCTATGAGATGCAGCTCAAGTCGGCATCCCAGCAGATTACCACCCAAGACTCCATCAACGAGCAGACACACATCATGGCACAGAAGATTACGGAGCTTAACAACATCTATGCACGTATGATCGAGGCTATGACTACAAACATGCCAAAGGCACAGTAATTTGGATGTTTGCTAATTTGCTAATTTCTTAACACACTAATTAGAACCGTGGCAATAAAGAAAAGACCTGTCTCACCGCGCCAAAAGATGATCAACCTCATGTACGTTGTTCTTATGGCGATGCTGGCAATGAACGTCTCAACAGAGGTGCTCAACGGTTTCTCCATTGTAGAGGAGGGGCTTGTGCGCTCCACATCCAATGCCGCCAAGGAGAATGACGGCATATATAAGGACTTCGACAGCCAAATGAAGAGCAATCCTAAGAAGGTGCGCGTATGGTATGCCAAGGCTCAGGAGGTGAAAAAGATGAGTGACGAGCTCTACAACTTTGCCGAGGAGCTGAAGATAGCTATAGTAAAAGAGGCTGACGGTGCGGACGGCGACGTACATAACGTACAGAACAAAGAAGACCTGGAGGCCGCAGCACAAGTAATGCTCGCACCAGGCAGAGCCAAGGGGCCGAAGTTGCAGAAGATGATAGAGGACTTCCGCTATCGCGCAGTCAACATGCTCAACGATGAGCGCCTGAAGAAAATCATCACAGACAATCTCAATACTGAGGTATCACCTAAAGCCAAGGCACTGGGTAAGAACTGGCAGGAGTACATGTTCGAGCAGATGCCGGTGGCGGCTGCTGTTACCTTGTTATCTAAGTTGCAGAATGATGTGCGCTATGCCGAAGGCGAGATACTGCACACTCTTGTCAGCAATATCGACGTAAAGGATATCCGTGTGAACAAGCTCTCCGCATTTGTCATCCCAGAAGCCAAGACAATCATACGCGGTGAGCGCTTCTCCGCTCAGATTGTAATGGCTGCGATAGACACAACGCAGCAGCCTCAGATATACATCGGAGGCCGCCAGGTGCAGCTTCGCAACAACACGTACGAATTCATAACGGGCAAGACCGGTGACTTCACACTCTCCGGATACATGACGATGTTGGATGGAGGCGGCCAGGTAATACGGCGTGACTTCTCGCAGAAATACACCGTTGTAGATCCTTCAGCCACCGTCAGCGCAGACCTTATGAATGTGCTCTACGCCGGATACAGCAATCCTATCAGCGTCTCTATCCCCGGTGTGCCGCTCAATCATGTAGTGGCAACCATGAGCGGAGGCACTCTGACACCTACAGGGCCGGGACATTATATCGCCCGACCATCTGCAGTAGGACAAGATGTGACCATCTCCGTATCCAGCACACAGTCTGGCAAACCGCAACAGATGGGTCAATTCACCTTCCATGTGCGCAAACTGCCCGACCCGACAGCCTACATTGTTGTTGGCGACAGCCGTTTCCGTGGCGGTGGCTTGGCTAAAGCATCACTGCTTGGAGCCACAGGCATCAAGGCCGCCATCGATGACGGATTGCTTGACATAGAGTTTAAGGTAACCGGTTTTGAAGCCGTATTCTTTGACAACATGGGTAACGCCGTGCCTGTCGTCAGCGACGGTGCCAACTTCTCAGCCCGCCAGAAGGATACATTCCGCAAGCTCTCACGCTCCAAGCGTTTCTATATCTCACGAATACACGCCGTTGGTCCCGATGGTATAGCACGAACATTACCGTCAGCAATGGAAATAGTAATAAAATAAGGTTTTTACTTCAAATGAAAAAACTATTAGGCATAATCCTCATCCTGTGTGCAGCTACCTCGGCAATAGCACAGCCATCGGCCCGCCGGGCAGCACAGGCACAAGCACAACAGGCTGGTCAGACGCAGAAGAAATCTGCCTCTGCACTCTCCACACGCGCTCAATTGTCACTGCCCACAGCCCAGAAAATGGACGAAGACGTAGTGTGGAGACGTGACATATACCGTGAGATTGACCTCACGGAAGGTACTAATGCCGGACTTTACTATCCTGTAGAGCCCGTTGGAAGTCAGATGAATCTCTTCACCTACCTCTTCAAGCTTGTCCTCTCAGGACAGGTAAAGGCATACGAGTACCGCCTTGACGGCAATGAGTCTTTTGAGAAAGATGCGCTCGTAAAGCCTCTCGCCCTGCTTGACAACTATCACATCTACTACGAGCGTATGGATGGACGTCTGAAGCTGGACAACTCAGACATACCTTCACGTGAAGTAAAATCCTACTACATTAAGGAGTCTTCATATTACGACCAGAATTCCGCTACATTCCATACTAAGGTCATCGCCCTCTGTCCTATCATGAGTCGCGAGGATGACTTCGGTGATGGAACTGCGAAGTATCCCCTCTTTTGGGTGAAATATGATGATGCGGCACCATTCCTTGCCAAGCAAACCATAATGACAAGCGACATCAACAATGCCGCAATGATGAGTGTGGACGATTATTTCGTCAAGAACATGTATAAGGGTAAGATCTATAAGACCAACAACATGCTTGGTCAGACTCTTGCACAGTATTGCCCTACCGACTCTGCCATGAAGAAAGAGCAGGATCGCATAGAGGCAGAGCTGAAAGCTTTTGAAGAGAACATCTGGGGTGACAAGGCTCGCAAAGACTCCCTCGACTCAATAGCGAAGGCCATAGAGGCTAACCCTAAGGCAGCCCGCAAGGCCGCCAAAGCCAATCGCCGCGCAGCTGCAGCAGCAGGCAAGAACGCAGATTCTTCTGTTCAGAAGAAGTCAAGCAACCGTCGCCGCTCTTCTGCAACAGGCTCATCAGCACGTGTCAGCGTGCGCAGAGAAAGGCACTAAGGCAAACGGCCAAATACGCCAAAGAGATATAAAAGCACAAATGCCATAGCATAACTGCAGGATTCCAATGCGTTGCGGTAAGTTAATCATAGTCATACTGCTATGCTTCTGTTTTTCTCATAACTCAGAAGCAAAGATAATGTTTGGTGTCAGGGGCGGATTGAATCTCGTTGATTTCAGCATCAAGAATGCCTCATCTACATTTGACGAGAGCAACAGGGCAGGCTTCTTCTTTGGCCCTACCATGAAGGTAGCCATTCCCGCACTACCTGTTGATTTTGACATTTCCGTGATTTATGACGAACGCACAGCCCACGTTGCAGATGTCTCAGCCACCCATAAGACCATCAACATACCGCTCAATGCACGGTTTTCCGTAGGTCTCGGCTCCTCATTCAGCGTCTTTGCCTTTGGGGGACCGCAATATACATTCAATCGCAGCGACGACAAGACCCTTTTCACCGACTTCACAAGCCAGGATTGGTCATGGCGTTCCGGGTATCTCAGCTTCAACGTCGGACTTGGCTTTACGCTATTCAAGCACGTTGAGATACGCGGAAACTACAACATTGCCTGCGGACGAACGGCAGAAGTCACAGTATATGATGCCCTGCGAACAGCTGTGACCGATACATACAAGACCCACTATAATGCATGGCAGATAGAGGCAGCATACTACTTCTGACGTGACATTCCGACACCAGAAGTCAAACATTTTTGATTACACACATCAACACAACAACAGCCCGCGAAGTCAATCAGTACTTCGCGGGCTGTTTGTATTTCCTTAATAAGATGATTTCAGGACGCTGAGACCTTAAAGGCTGATAGCCTCGTTAGGACAAACGTCTGCGCATGTGCCGCACTCTGTGCAGAGATCAGGGTTGATAGAATAGATATCACCTGCAGAGATAGCCTCTGATGGGCACTCATCAATACATGTTCCACATGCGATGCAATCATTGCTAATTACGTAAGCCATAGTTCAAAATGTTTAAAAGTTGATAATGTTTTTGTCTGTTATTTATTTTTTCCTTTCATAGGCGACTCTAATTACTTTTAGGTATCAGAACCACCGTTTTCATTGTGCAAAGGTATAAATAATAATTTAATGTACCTAATTTTTAGTAGAAGATTTTTCATCACTCGGCAAAAAAGTACATATTTTTGCATTATTTTAGGTGAAAAGATGCAATTTTCAGCAGCATATTCCGTTAAATTAAAGGTTTGAAACGCATCACATACATATTATTATTACTCATCGCAATGTTCCATCAGAGTGCGCAGTCACAGACGCGTACCGTGCAAAACCGTCCCTACACCGACCTTAGGCCAGTACATTTTGGTATCGTAGTGGGCACTAACATCCAGGACACGAAGTTTGAGAACATCGGTCCACAGACTCTGACTCTGAAGGACGGTACTCAGATTGCGAGCAACGTAGCGGTAGATCAAACCCAATGGGACCCCGGATTCAATGTCGGCGTGCTGGCAGAGTTCCGCATGAACGAGTATTTCCAGTTCCGTATGGCACCACAGATGTACTTCGGAACACGAAACCTGAAGTTCTACAACTACCTGAAGACAGAGGAAACAGGCACTCCTGCAATAGAGAATCAGTCAATGAAGACCGTTTACGTAGGAGCAGACCTCGACATAATTTTCGCATCCAAGCGTTTCAACAATCACCGTCCCTACGTTATGGCGGGCTTGGCACCGATGATCAATCTGTCCACAAAGTCCAGTGACTATGTGCAGATGAAGAAGTACGACATATTCTTTGAGGTCGGTATTGGTTGTGACTTCTATTTGCCATACTTCAAATTGCGTCCAGAACTGAAATTCATGATTGGGTTGACAAATTCTCTCAACACCGACCACGCCAACGACATGAACAACCTGGAGCAGATGCCATACGCCGCTTGTGCCAGATCTTCCCGGTCCAAAATGTTCGTTCTCAGTTTCTATTTTGAGTAATCAATGGCGTTGCGTTTCAATGCCTACCGTCCCATACTCTATTTCATATAAGCAAGAAAAAATCTTGTCTTTTCTTGCATATCTCAAAACTTAATCGTACCTTTGCCGCGATGAGCGTATCAAAACAAGCTACAACGGTGCACCATGTGTGGCATCTCTGCCTGCTGACATTACTGTTAGCGATGCTGACCGTCAGCCGTGCTACAGCGCAAGAGGCCAGTTCCATATATGTCGAGACACCGTATCTCTTTGACAAGTCTGACTCATACGAGGTAGATTTCACCAATGTCGCAGACGCCGACTATTCGTTCCCGTTGCCTGTGGGACGCGTGGTGGCAGCAAGCTCGCAGAATCTGGAGATAGAGACCGTAAAGGGCGATGCCGTCAAGGCTATGTTTGCAGGAACGGTGCGACTGTCACGCCACATACATGGCTTCGGCAATGTAGTGGTCGTGAGGCATTCCAACGGTTTCGAAACCGTGTATGCCAACAATGCACAGAACCTCGTAAAGGTAGGTGCCGCCGTTAAGGCAGGCCAGACGGTAGCCATCGTTGGAGGGACGAACGACAGATATTACTGCAACTTCTCCATCATGGTGAACGGCAATCGGTTGAATCCCGCCACCATCATCGACATCCATTCACACCATCTCATCAAACAGATCGTAGTGATAAAGAAGGTTGGCAGCAGGGTCAATGTCAGCACACGCCTGACTCCCGAACAGGTCAGGCAGCGTGAAGAAAAGGCTCAGACGATGAGCCTTGACACCAACGACCCGTTCCAGGGCAAGCAGTTCTACCGCCTGAACATCGACCTTATCAGCTCCGATGCCAATGCATGGCACTATCCGCTGGACAACTCACACGTAATCAGCGGCTATGGCGGCAGGCGTCGTCACTCTGGCACAGACATCAAGAACGGCCCCGGTACAAAGATCTACGCAGCCTTCGACGGTAAGGTAGTGCAATCAGGTGTCTTCTCCGGCTATGGCAAGTGCATCACCATCCGCCATCACAACGGTCTTGAGACGCGCTATAGTCACAACTCCAAGAACTTCGTGACCGTGGGCGAGATGGTCAAGGCAGGCCAGGTGATAGGCATCGTGGGGCGCACAGGCAGGGCAACGACGGAACACCTGCACTTCGAGACACGCATCAATGGCAAGGCCTTCGACTCATCCTACGTGTTCGACCATGCCAGGCACACGCTGCAGAAAGGCACGCTACAGTTCCGCAAGAACGGCGGCGTAAGCCGACTGAAATGATGTCACGCAGCAGGCAAAGGCACTATACGCATAGACAGACGAACAACTAATGACTTAAAGCATATATATACACAAAAACTTAAACATTCAAACAATATGAAAAAGATTATCCTTTTTGCACTCGCTGCAGTCATGGCAGTGGGTTGTAATGACAAGAAACAGAGCGAAGAAGTAAGTGTTGAGGCTATGCGAATAGACTCACTTCAGCGCATCATTGACCAGAAGGACAATGAACTGAACGACGTTATGGCTACCTTCAACGAGATTCAGGAGGGCTTCCGCCTGATAGAGGCAGCCGAGAAGAATGTCACCATCGTAAAAGACGGTGAATCTACAAACAAGTCTGAGCAGATACGCCAGAGCATGCGCACCATCCAGCAGCGCATGGAGAAGAACCGCGAACTCATCGCACGCCTGCAGCAGCAGGTTCGCGAAGGCAGCACACGCTCCGAGGAGCTGCGCCGCACCATAGAGAACTTCACCAAGGAGCTTGAGGCAAAGAACTCTGAACTGGCATCCCTGCGCGCCGAACTGGAGCAGAAAGACATCCACATCGCAGAGCTGGACAAGACAGTCAGCGAACTGAACACCAACGTCAGCGAGCTGAAGGAAGAGACTGCACAGAAGGCAGAGACCATCAAGGAGCAGGACACACAGATCCACAGCGCATGGTATGTATTCGGAACCAAGAAGGAACTTCAGGAGCAGAATATCTATCAGAAGGGTAAAGTACTTCGTGCCAACTTCAACAAGAACTACTTCACAAAGATTGACATCCGCGTTGACAAGGAGATCAAGCTCTACTCCAAGCGTGCCGAGCTTCTCACATCCCACCCCGCAGGCTCCTATACTCTGCAGCCCGATGCCCAGAAGCAATATGTTCTCCGCATCACCAATCCGCAGCAGTTCTGGAGCGCAAGCAAATACCTCGTGGTACTCGTGAAATAAAGACAAACATCACTACCGGAGATGAGTAACTTAACCAACAGAGATGAGTAACTTAATCGACGGAGGTGAGTAACTTAACTACAGGCGATAGCCTACTTTCTAACGACGATAGCCTGCTTTTCTCATCGAAAGGCAGGCTATCGTTTTTTGTATCCTTCTGATTTTCGTATCATCTCACCTTTGCTAAACTTTATCATTAAGTAGGCTGAAACAAGTAATATTCAAGCCCAAAAGAAAGAAAAATGAATCTGGCAACATCCTTTTTAATGTGCGACCTATTAATAGTCACCCCACAAAGCGAGGTGACTATTTTTATTTTATATAATGTGTATCGGGGCTAAGACTGCCTCTTTTCTACAAAAATCACACGGATTTTTGCACTTTTTTATATAAAATGTTTGCAGAAAAAAGAATTTTGTTTATCTTTGCGGTTGAAGTCGGGGAGAAATCCGGTTTCAATGATGCATTAGCTTATTATTTCGCACTTGACTGAAAGAAGTAGGAAATCTGTTTGGGAATAGTTCGATATAAGAAAGCAAAAGGGAAAAATTAGGAATAGGTCTTCCCTTCACAACTATTATAGCTATGCTCACGCCCTATGGCGTGGTAGCATTCTTATTAATGTTGTGGGGGGCTCCCAAATTTCCTACTTCTGCCCCTTAGGTCAAGTGCATAAGGATGGCCACGCCATTATTTGTATCCTGTCATTTGCATTTTTTCTACTAACAATAAATGATATAAAATCATGTCTAACAAAAAAAATTACGACTATGAAAAAGAACTTAATTTGGTGTTTTCTGGCCGTTATAACGGCTGGTTTACTATGTATTAGTTTAGTCTCGTGCGATAAGGATGATTCCTTTAGCACACCTGTAAATGCATCGCATCTTGTTGGTTGGTGGAAATTTACCAATGGAGGATTGGAAGGGAAAACGATACAATTCGATAGTAATGGGACGTATAGTGCTAGTTTCACGTACCTATATGCCGGTTACTACACATTGTCAGGAAACGTGTTAACACTAAGGTCTTCTCGCGGAAACAAATATACTGTGAAGATTGCCATCAAGAATCCCGGTTTGTCGTTTGCAAAAATGACAATGGAAGGAACTTCTGACAGTGGGCAAAAAATTAGTTATACGTTAGAAAAAAATTAGTAACAGTCAAATAATTGGAAACAATCCAAAGTATTACTACAATGAAAAGATTCAATTTCATAGTCCTGATGCTTATAGCAAGTATCATGACATTTACATTCACCGCCTGCGGTGGAGATGATGATAATGGCAATAATAGTGGAGGTGGTAACAATGGTGGCAACATGTCGATCTCAATTATAGGCACTTGGAGAGCCTACCATCAAAGTAATGATGTTCAGGTCTATGACCTGGTAACATTCAATGCCGACCATACGGGTTACATCATTGAGGAGGTGGGTAATGGCACCGACTACAAAAAACCCATTAACTGGACGATGACGGGCAATGTCATCACGGTTAAGTATGGTGACTATGTCATTACGTGGACCATTATCCAAGTCATCGACGACAACACGGTGATTATTAGTGACGGCAAGAGAAATTATAATGTAGTCAGAGACGGCACTGGTGGCGGCACCTCTTCCAGCAATTTCGTGAGCAAAGGTGGGGGCAACCTGACTGTTGCGCAACTGCTGGGAACGTGGCAAGTCTATCACGTAGAATACTACGCTATTGAGAATGGCCAGGAATATAGTCAGTCATATGACATATACCCTAACGACCAATCAGAAGAAATGTGTTATCGCTACGAGTTTTATGCCGACTATACGTATAAGAGAACTGAATATTATAACGGCGATTGGATAGCCCCACGAAATAATTCCTATCGAGAGACTGGTGGTCGTATCTATTTGCCCGAACTCGGCACACCAGCGCCTGAATATTGTATGGTTACTGCCAATAAGACCCGTTCCGACGAGATAGTTATTACAACTCACTATACGAGTCACTATACGAGCCCCGACGAATATATAGAGTATCTCCTGAAACGTGTAGAGGGCGGTGAAACTCCTGCAACCAACCC